>NZ_LMVE01000017.1:0-7868 GCF_001432185.1 Cylindrospermopsis sp. CR12
CAAAAAGCTGTTTGGGATATTGTTCGCACTGCTTCTCAAAGAATTGGTATCAGCGCCAGTCCCCATTGGCTCCGCCACACTCATGCTACCTTAGCTTTACACAATGGTGCTGATATTAATCAAGTTTCTACATCTTTAGGTCATTCTTCTGTTGCTACTACAACTAAATATCTACATGCCCGACCTAATGATTGTAGTAGTCTTTATCTATAGATACTTAAATGAAAGAGGGAAGATTATCCTCCCTCTTTTTTATTTGTCTTAACACTTAGTTCTCTTATGAAAGTTAAAGTTTGCGAATTTACTTATCTACACTACTTATACTCAATTCGCAATACCTATTCCTTCTTGCGAAGGTCAAGACGGGGACTCATAGTAATAGACAACCTGCGAACACCAGTCGCAATACCTATTCCTTCTTGCGAAGGTCAAGACGCAAGGCTCAACCCCTGCCCTACGAATTCAATAAAAGTCGCAATACCTATTCCTTCTTGCGAAGGTCAAGACACAAATTATGCTCTTTGTTTCTCCTTTTAATCTTTGTCGCAATACCTATTCCTTCTTGCGAAGGTCAAGACTGTTCTACATTCTGTGAAGCAGAATGTGAATTTGTATACGTCGCAATACCTATTCCTTCTTGCGAAGGTCAAGACACGTTGATGACATCCAGATCGGCTGGGTCCCCATGTCGCAATACCTATTCCTTCTTGCGAAGGTCAAGACAAGAAAGTTAAACTTAAATCTTTATCATACGAAGTCGCAATACCTATTCCTTCTTGCGAAGGTCAAGACGGATTTGTAATACATTTGTTATTCCTACTATTGGTTAGTCGCAATACCTATTCCTTCTTGCGAAGGTCAAGACTCGATGACGTGCAGATCGGCTGGGTGCCGGTCGACGGGTCGCAATACCTATTCCTTCTTGCGAAGGTCAAGACTCGCGATCGCATTAACAGCGATCGCGGTAAGCTGGATGTCGCAATACCTATTCCTTCTTGCGAAGGTCAAGACCTCCATCATTGCGCAGGCGCACGCCAGTGCGGCTTGTGAGTCGCAATACCTATTCCTTCTTGCGAAGGTCAAGACCTGCCTTACCCCCTGCCTTACCCTGCCTTACGTCGCAATACCTATTCCTTCTTGCGAAGGTCAAGACTTATAGGAATAAGGAAAACGAGCGAGGAGAAATAAAGCTGTCGCAATACCTATTCCTTCTTGCGAAGGTCAAGACAACAATCAATAAACAGGAGGAAAAACCATGATAGAAGTCATGCAAGTCGCAATACCTATTCCTTCTTGCGAAGGTCAAGACTTACCTACCACAGCGCATCCTAACAAACTATTATATGTCGCAATACCTATTCCTTCTTGCGAAGGTCAAGACTTAGGAGATCTGGAGATAAGTACCTTGTGTTAACCTTAGGTCGCAATACCTATTCCTTCTTGCGAAGGTCAAGACGCTATTGCAGCAATCATGTCCCCTGGAAACATCCTGGTGTCGCAATACCTATTCCTTCTTGCGAAGGTCAAGACAGGTTACTGGTGCGGAGTACCATCCACCTCAAGCGTGGATTGTCGCAATACCTATTCCTTCTTGCGAAGGTCAAGACTGTACAATAACAACTATCACACCGTACTCAAAAAGGTGTCGCAATACCTATTCCTTCTTGCGAAGGTCAAGACTCAAGCATAGAGCAAGGAGAAACCACGATGTTGAAGTCGCAATACCTATTCCTTCTTGCGAAGGTCAAGACACCCCCCGACTGTACGTGCAGTCCCTGGCGCTTCGTGAGGAGGTCGCAATACCTATTCCTTCTTGCGAAGGTCAAGACTTGCAAAATAGCTAAAACTCCGTCTTTGTTAAAGCCTAGAGGTCGCAATACCTATTCCTTCTTGCGAAGGTCAAGACGAAAAGGTAGGCAGAGGGATACCTATAGAATTAAGGGGTCGCAATACCTATTCCTTCTTGCGAAGGTCAAGACACGTTGATGCGGAACAGATCGGCTGGGTTCCAGTCGACGGGTGGTCGCAATACCTATTCCTTCTTGCGAAGGTCAAGACGCCGATATGGCACGTTTTTCCATGTCTACAAAGCCCGCGTGTCGCAATACCTATTCCTTCTTGCGAAGGTCAAGACTTCTTCTATATTGTCTATAGAAGAAACCTGTATTGTCGTCGCAATACCTATTCCTTCTTGCGAAGGTCAAGACCAAAAGTGGGGAGCAAGTTATGTGTCCATTCCCCTTCGGTCGCAATACCTATTCCTTCTTGCGAAGGTCAAGACGCTAATCGAAGTTTATCTTCTGGTCCTTCGTTTCTTCTTGTCGCAATACCTATTCCTTCTTGCGAAGGTCAAGACAATCGAGGAAATATTCCTAGCGCTTCAAGAGGCGCTATGTGTCGCAATACCTATTCCTTCTTGCGAAGGTCAAGACTCTGCAAAATTAATTAATTTTAAAAGCCCCTTTATGGGTCGCAATACCTATTCCTTCTTGCGAAGGTCAAGACAATACCTTCTCGTAGTAACATGTCCAATACACAGAGTTGTCGCAATACCTATTCCTTCTTGCGAAGGTCAAGACCATATTTAATATTTTCTTGGAGAGATATTAAAGAAGGTCGCAATACCTATTCCTTCTTGCGAAGGTCAAGACAAACCATCTACTATCGCAAACAACTCTTTTACCGTTGGTCGCAATACCTATTCCTTCTTGCGAAGGTCAAGACCCCTCCATTTTAACCCCTTACCCTGACTGGTGTCTAGACCCACTTTGCGAAGGTCAGCAAAATTTCTCTGTTTTTCACCTCCAGCACCATCAAAATAATGGCTGAAACCTTTACACCACAAGGCTGCGAGGTTCCCAACGAAATAATAGGCATTCCAGCGTTTTTTCTTGACCTTCGCAATCTCTTCGTTAATTACTGTTTTTTTTGTCTTTATTTTTATCATTATTCTTTCTTATTACTTAAATATTTATATCGATTTTCCCCTATATTCCCCCGTATTATAACACATTTACAGCAAAATAATTCCCTAAAAATTATGTATATTTTATTTTTATTGTGAATACGCTACTGTAAGTTACTGGGTGCAAAACTTTAAAAGTATATTTCATTGTCTGGATAAAAATGTATAGCTATAATTTAATATCTTAAAATACAATACTAACTTACATAGCTACATCCAATCAAACAGTATACGCTAAAATTCTTGGAGTAATGGCTTTATGCACTGACGAAAAACGTTTTCCGTCAATCTTTTACCAACCGCGAACCGAACATGAAACGTGCCTAGAGGAGAGCGATCTCGCGTAGCGAGTGCTGCGCTATCGCCCAAAGGGAGTGCTGCGCAATCGCCCTTCAGCATGTTCAAGTTTTTCCCTTGAGAAGGAATCGGGGGATAATCACTAAGAGCGATCTCCCAAAGGGAGTGCTTCGCAATCCCCCTCCAAATATCCCCAAAACTTTGAAATAACTGATTTATCCTTTGACGGAAAACGTTTACCGTCAAAGTTTTACCAAATGGGAACCGAACATGAAATGAGCCTGGATATGAATTCTGCTTCCTGTAGCAAAGCACTCGCTCATAGGGGGAAGACGAACCCTAGGAAATTCGCAAGGGAAATGCTTCCGAACCAGGGTGCGAGGGCAGAATCCAACCCAGTATCTACCAGGTCGCAATACTTATTCCTTCTTACGAAGGTCAAGATGTAGCTGTAAAACAATCAAATACCTGTTTAGTTGTACAAGCAGTCGCAATACCTATTCCTTCTTACGAAGGTCGAGACATATTTCATATTAATTAGTCTTTTGCCAAATTACCCGAGGTCTATGCTACCATGTCCCACACAATTTTCCAGAAGATACTGAAAGCGAATGATCTTTTGTCAACCTCCTACAATTCTACTAATCAGTAATCGCATTCATTAAAACTTCTGTTAAACTCATTTCTTCTAACTCATCTAAAGTCACAGTGTCACAAATATCAAATTTAGCTCCTACACTTTGTAACTGGTCATCGAGAGTTTTGAGAAATTTTGTAGCTTGCGGATCCCTACCTACTTGAATTAGAGAAATTGCTAATTCCTCATCTTTATCCATTTTGCGAGAGGCCTTAATAACTACTTCAAAAACTGCTTTCCGATCATCCGGTTCGCCATCAGTAATCACTAGAATGGTTTCACCATTCGGTTTGGCTTGACCAGATGCTTTACGTTGAAAATATTGATTAGTAGCATCTAAAAGCACTCCAGCTAAATTGGTTGTACCAACAGGATCATTTTCTTGAAATATTTGGGCAACCTTTGCTGCTGTCACATTTTCGTATCGTTTAAATCTACCGGAAAATACATAAACAGTAATACCATCTGGGTCAAATTCCTCACACTTTCTGGCTAGGGCTATGGTAGATTCTTGGGCTATTTCCCATCTGGTTTTTCCACCCCGTTGATCTCGAGTTGACATGCTCCCACTTTTATCAATGATTAGCGTATAGTCGCGATCGTTCAACATATTTTGCTCTAAATATTAGGTTACTCTTATTTTATCTGTTATCTAGCATTTTTGCGCAAGGTGAGGGTATCCTAATTCCCAGTTAGAAAAATGAGATAAATTTAAACAGTACATAGATATCCTTCGATGACAGAACAGGATGGAGGAATAACGGATATTAGCTATCTTATAATAGTATTATGATTCTTTATTATGATGATTTATCGTCACTTTACGCACTAAAGGGTGAACTACCATTACTGGGAGGTTGGGAACAATGGGGTTGTGAAGTGGGGATGTTTTTCCCTCCCTTGCATAGTTTACCTAGTCTTACCTCGCGTACTTAGCCCAACTCTCCTTTCTCATGGTATTTCAGGTAGTAAGTGGTGCCTCGCGATCGCCCGTCGGGGGTGTAATGCGATCTCCCGTAGGGAGTGCTGCGCAATCGCCCTAAAATCCCATCATCTATTCCTAATAACAGGTTGAAAGTTTTCCCTTGAGAAGATGATAAAGCGTAACCGTCTGAAATCCCATCACCTATTACCAAAAATAGGTTAGGACCATCCCAACATTAAGACGTATTAACACTATACGTATAAATTATACGGTAATTCTAATTGCCTCCACCAACTTCCCTCAAAAATAGAGTGTGGAGTATATCGCTTAAACCAGTGAGAACCATACCTGTTCATCTTAGGCTTTAGCCTCAGAATCTCCTGCAACTCTAGTTCTGCATAATTCTCACACACCACGTAGGAGATTAAGTTAGCACCTGCTTCTATAAATTTATTTTGATAGTTATGTCCTTTCATAAACCTTTTTCTTATATTGGAAGAACCACCAACATATAATAAATCGTAATCTTTATATACGTAGTACACACCTGATGTATTAGGTAATAGCCTTCTAAGTTGATAAGGTAGTTTATCCATATATGGCGAGTTCTGCATTTTCCGTTGACCTATATGAATTAACTATATTACCTAAATGTCATGCCAGATTAGAAGCACAAGTTATAACTTATGCGATCTCCCAAAGGGAGTGCTGCGCAATCGCCCGTCGGGGGTGTAATGCGATCTCCCGTAGGGAGTGCTTCGCAATCCCCCTCCAAATATCCCTACCCCCTTGAAATAACTGATTTATCCTTTGACGGAAAACATTTACCGTCAATCTTTTACCAACCGGGAATGGAACATGAAACGTTCCTAGAGGAGAGCGATCTCCCAAAGGGAGTGCTTCGCAATCGCCCGTAGGGGGTACAATGCGATTACCTGATAAGAAAATGTAAAATATGACAAAGTGCAATCACACATCTTACATAAAGTAAAGTATTGAATATCTGAGACAAAATATCTATCTAAAGATAGATGAAATGAAGTAATAGAATTAACTATGGTGTCATTAGTAACTCCTAAGTAACACTTGTACTCTATCCAAGAACATAAAAGTTTACGTTTTATTCTCCTTTTCGCACTACTTAGCAATTTGGTTTTAGCTATATCTGTTAGAGCCAAGACATCTCCAAATGAACTTCCTGACCTAAATTCAGCACTGATTATCAGAGCTGTTTTAATCTGTTAATTCAATCTGCTGGAACTAGTTTTACACAGGTAGAACCTGGTTTTGTTTCTACTCTCATCTCATTACAATAAAATGATAAAAGTTAAGGAAGTGGCAATGGAGTGAACCTTCACTGAAATGGATAAATAGTATAGTTACCTGTATTAAGTAAATTTCATGATTGGAGAACCATCTAATGACATCTAAAAAGCGTGAGCAAATCCGAAATTATTTTACAAAGAGAAAACCAAGCCCATCAGAAATCATGATTGAAGAGATGTTGACTAGATTTGCTATCTTCTTCATTTTGGGAAGCTTTCTTATAAGATTCATACTTGTATTCACAAACTCAGGTGCGATATCTATCTTTCTCATCCTCTTAATCTTTGGAGTCAGTTTACTCAAACTTAAAAAATTTTACTTTTCAAAAGAACTAATTTTCACCACTAGGTATGCTGATATTCCTGAAGAACAAACGGTTGATGCTTGGCTAATTGATGACATTGAAGATCTTAAGGAACGATCTATACGTCGACTAAACATTAACAAAGCAGAATTAATTAGGGATTCTATTGTGATACGCGGGCCTATTCTTTGGTCAACTAATGGTATCCCATCACAGGATCTCCTATGGAAAAAGGGCAAAGATCAACATATTCGATTTAGTATTAACACTATAACAGTTATACACTTAACTGATTATGGAATCAGTTCATATCAATGCGATTTCAACTTTCTGAAAGGTGTTCCTCTGAATGAAAGAGACGATGAATTTCATTATCGAGATGTGGTTGCTGTTTCAACACGAGATGATTCTACTAACTACAGATTACCAAATAATGTATTGATTAGACATGCACAGCTTTTTAAACTATCAGTATCAAGCGGTGACAGTATTCAGGTTGTAATCAATTCATCAGAGTTGCTAAAATTTACAGGAGGAACAATATTAGATACTGGTCTTGATAGTGCTATCAGAACCTTGCGAAAAGTTTTAAATCAAAAGAAAAGCTAATAGTATTCTTCAAACCTTAGAAGGTTTTAATCAAGCTTAATAATTTTTTTCCATATACACTAGAATCAATTTAAACTTAAATCAATGGTGCATATCATTACGTAGCAAAAATGCAATAACTACACTGAGTTTAAGAAATTTAATATTATTCTATTGAAACTCAATTTAACTGTGGGACAAGGGAATGAATTCTCTTGCTCATCTAACCGAACTACCTGTTAGAGGGTTATATCTGGCGATCGTGAAGCACTGCCTGTGGGAGATCGCACTTTTTACGTGTGGGACATTGCTGAGAGTAAATCAACACAACATGCGATCGCCCTTCAACACGTTCAAAATTTTCCCTTGAGAAGAAACATGGGAGACCCTAAATGCGAGATCCCATTGGGAGTGCAATGCGATCTCCCACGGGGAGTGCTTCGCGATCGCCCGCAGGGAGTGCTTCGCAATCGCCCTGAAATCCCATCACCTCTTAGTAATAACACGTTCACGTTTTTCCCTTGAGAAGATGCGGGAAGATGATCGCCCATAGGGAATACTTTGCGATCGCCCGCAAATCCTATCACCTTTTACCAATAACACCTTCAAAATTTTCCCTTGAGAAGAAACACGGGGAACCCTGAATGCGATCTCGCGAGTGCGAGTGCTTCGCGATCTCCCTCCAAATATCCCCACCCCCTTGAAATAACTGATTCATCCTTTGACGGAAAACGTTTACCGTCAACCTTTTACCAACCGGGAATAGAACATGAAATGAGCCTAGAGGAGAGCGATCTCCCGTAGGGCTTACCGGGTGACAAGGGGG
>NZ_LMVE01000018.1:0-1403 GCF_001432185.1 Cylindrospermopsis sp. CR12
TTTGACAAAATCCTTTATAAATGCTTGCACACTCATCTAAAGTTTTCCCTAACGCTAAAAAGGCTGGATGCCATGTTGTTACCCCATCACTACTGATTCATCCTTTGACGGAAAACGTTTACCGTCAATCTTTTATCAAACGGGAACCGAACATGAAACGTCCCTAGAGGAGAGCGATCTCCCAAAGGGAGTGCTGCGCAATCGCCCTCCAAATATCCCCACCCCCTTGAAATAACTGATTTATCCTTTGAGAGAAAACGTTTACCGTCAACCTTTTACCAAACAGGAACGGAACATGAAACGTCCCTAGAGGAGAGCGATCTCCCAAAGGGAGTGCTGCGCAATCGCCCGTCGGGGGTGTAATGCGATCTCCCACGGGGAGTGCTTCGCAATCGCCCTGAAATCCCATCACCTCTTACCAATAACAGGTTGACAGTTTTCCCTTGAGAAGATGCGGGAAGATGATCGCCCGCAGGGAGTGCTTCGCGATCGCCCCTCAACACATTCAGAATTTTCCCTTGAGAAGAAACACGGGGAACCCTGAATGCGATCTCCCAAAGGGAGTGCTGCGCAATCGCCCATTGGAATTGCTTCGCGATCGCCCTCCAAATATCCCCAAAACTTTGAAATAACTGATTTATCCGTTGACGGAAAACGTTTTCCGTCAACGTTTTACCAAATGGGAACCGAACATGAAATGAGCCTGGATATGAATTCTGCTTCCTGGAGTAAAGTGATCGCCCATCGGGAGTGTTTCGCAATCGCCCGTAGGGAGTGCTTCGCAATCGCTCATAGGGGGAAGACGAACCCTAGGAAATTCGCAAGGGAAATGCTTCCGAACCAGGGTGCGAGGGCAGAATCCAACCCAGTATCTACCAGGTCGCAATACTTATTCCTTCTTACGAAGGTCAAGATGTAGCTGTAAAACAATCAAATACCTGTTTAGTTGTACAAGCAGTCGCAATACCTATTCCTTCTTACGAAGGTCGAGACATATTTCATATTAATTAGTCTTTTGCCAAATTACCCGAGGTCTATGCTACCATGTCCCACACAATTTTCCAGAACATACTGAAAGCGAATGATCTTTTGTCAACCTCCTACAATTCTACTAATCAGTAATCGCATTCATTAAAACTTCTGTTAAACTCATTTCTTCTAACTCATCTAAAGTCACAGTGTCACAAATATCAAATTTAGCTCCTACACTTTGCAACTGGTCATCGAGAGCTTAGATAGTTATTTGGACTATCAATATTATCTTTAGCTCCACTAGGGTTACCTTGAGAAGACCCCGGGGGAGAATCCCTACATGGGATCTCGCCTGGGGTGTGCAATGCGAGATCGCTCATAGAAATTGATATGCGATCTCCCGTAGGGCGTGCTTCGCAATCGCCTGTATG
>NZ_LMVE01000019.1:0-30956 GCF_001432185.1 Cylindrospermopsis sp. CR12
GGGAAACAAACTCGCCAATTTTGACAGTTTTACTTGGCGATAAGCTTGTATCAATAATAACAATATCTCCAATGTCAAATACTGCTGTTCACTCAAATGCTTTCGGAAAATTTTGTGATATGATTGTGGTAACATTTTGTTGTTTTGGGGCTCCCTTGCCCCTATTTTTTTACCCCCTTATTTTCTCAAATTATTGCCACATCTCATCTTCAACCCCCTTGTCACCCGGTAAGCTTCTCACCACTTGGGTATCAGTATCACGCAATTTTTGGTGATTTATCAAATCGAAAAAAGTTCCCCACAGGGGAACTTGTTGAAAACCTAAATTGTTGACAAACCAATCTCGCCACCTGTGGGCATTTTCTACATAAAAGTGAACATGATCAATTTGCATCATATTAGTTTTTATTGATTAAAGACTTTTGCTTAGCATGGAATTATGTAAGTAGGTGGGTGGAATTAAATATAAGATGAACGTAGGTTGGGTTGAAGTATGAAACCCGACGCCCACATGGGTCTAGTCACTCGACCCATCCTACAAATAATTGTGGCTCCCCACTTAATAGCACCTAAGTTTGTCAAGAATCCCCCTAGAAAAATAAATGACTATCAGGTTGAATATTAATTTCCATTGGTACTGCTTGAGGTTCTAATGATAAAGCATAAAAAATTGCATTGGCTGCGGTTTCACAACTTAACATTTTTGTTCTATCTACCTTCATGCTGACATGATCCCAAAAAGGAGAATCTATCCCACCAAAATAAAACAATGTAAACTTGACACCAAATCGCTTTAATTCTTCCGCCATGGACTTGCTAAATCCCACCACACCAAATTTGGAAGCAGAGTAAGCCGCTGCCATGGGCATTGAATGTTTACCTAATATACCTACTACATTACAAATATGACCAAATTTACGTTTTTGCATTTCCTTGGCAGCTGCTTGACAAGTATAGAAACAACCCTTCAAGTTCAAATCCAGAATTCGATTTAACTCCTCCGGTTGTATGTTATTATATGCTTTAAGAATTCCTAGTCCTGCTGCATTGACCAAAACATCAATTTTACCAAAATTGGCTATGGTTGTTTGTATTAGTGCTTCGACCTGTTCTGGTTGAGTAATATCCGTTGGTACTACCAGTGATTCCGATGATAAATCGCTCACCAGGTTTTGTAACCTTATCCCATCCCTACTAGATAGGACCAACCTTGCTCCAGTAGATGCTAATTTACGGGTTAAAGCTGAACCAATACCACCAGTAGCACCAACGATGACTATAACTTGATCCTTGAGTCGATTCTGAACTTGATCCTGCATGAGAGTTATGGCGACGTTAAACTACTCAGGGTAGTATAACATGAGATATGGTTTCCACTCAACTATTCAGTTAGAGTTCAGTAAAGATCCAGTTAAAGTTTAATCCCTATTTGTCCGTTAAATCCCCGAATGGAATTATATCCCGCTCCGATAAAAATGTGTTTACTTGTTTCCACGTGGACGCCACCGGAAAGAGACACTTCCTTGTTAGTTGAATAATAACCAACTCCGACGTATGGAGATATAAATGGCAGATTAATAAACTTGAGAAGGTCAGCACCGGTAACACCATCTTTACCAGTCCCCACTTCTAAACCAAAACCAAAAACCTTGACACCCCCCGCGTAGGTGATGGTGCTATCCCTAGATCCCACTGCTACCCAAGGTTCGGGAATGAGTTGTGCTGATGCTGGATAGGGGTTGAATAATAGTAACCCCAGGGATGTAATGAGCGTTTTGATAACCAATGGTTTCATTTTTCTCTGTGTATAGACATTTTAGAGTTTTTAGATTCTTTCAATCACCTTAATTCCTAGTAAATTCAGTCCCAGTCGCAGGGTTTTTGCTGTTAGGTAGCATAACATCAATCTGGAAGTTCTAATTGGGTCTTCTGCTTTAAGCACTGGACACCTGTCATAGAACTTATTAAATTTTTCGCTGAGATTATACAAATAATCACATAGACGATTGGGCAATAAATCCTGCTCTACCTGGTAAAGAATCTCATCTAATTGTAATAAATTCTTGGCTAGGGCTAACTCTGTCTCTTCTTGAAGAATAATTTTGGCATCGGGAGCCAAATTTTCAAAGTCAATTTTACCTTCTCGACTAATACCCTGAGTTCGCACATAAGCATATAGCATATATGGTGCTGTATTGCCTTTTAAAGAAAGCATCTTATCATAACTAAAAACATAGCTACTGGTACGATTTTGACTCAAGTCTGCATATTTTACCGCGCTTATTCCAACTGTTTGAGCCACGTTCTGGATAAATTCCGGGGTTTCTTGTCTACCTTCTTGTTGTAATCTAGCTTCTAAATCTGTGCGAGCGCGGAAAACTGCTTCATCCAATAGGTCTTTTAATCTTACCGTGTCTCCAGAACGGGTTTTGAATTTTTTGCCATCTTCACCCAAGACTAACCCAAAGGGAATGTGAACCAATTCTACATCAGCGGGTATCCACCCAGCTTTTTGAGCAACTTGAAAAAATTGGGCAAAGTGATTTGCTTGTCCCGCATCGGTAACGTAAATTATCCTTTTAGCTTGATCTTCCCGAATACGGTAAAGTAATGCTGCTAAATCTGTTGTCGCGTAGTTATAACCACCATCTGATTTCTGTACGATTAATGGTAGTGCTTCCCCTTCTCTATTGGTAAATCCTTCCAGGAAAACGCATTTTGCTCCTTGATTTTCTTCTACGAGTCCTGCTGTTTCTAAATCCTCCACTATTTTTGATAGAAAGGGATTATAAAATGATTCTCCTCTTTCAATTATTTTAATATCTAACAGGTCGTAAATTGTCTGAAATTCTTTACGTGATTGTGCACACAATAACTTCCATGCATGAGTTGTATCTTCTGCTCCCGCTTGTAGTTTAACTACCTCTTGACGTGCTCTTTCTTGAAAAGTTGCATCTGCATCAAATCTCTGCTTGGCTTGACGATAAAAACTGACTAAATCTCCTATATTTAGAACATTGGCAGTGGTAAGCGCTTGTGGATACACCTCACGTAAATAGGCAATTAACATGCCAAATTGTGTCCCCCAATCACCTACATGATTTAGTCTTAATACCTGATGACCACGAAACTCTAAAATTCTGGCAATACAATCACCAATAATGGTGGAACGCAAATGTCCAACGTGCATTTCTTTAGCTATGTTTGGACTGGAAAAATCAACTATCTGCTTTTCAGGTTGATCCACTCTAGTAACTCCTAAACGGGGATCTGTTTTAATGGCATTCAGTTGTGATTCTAAATAGGATGTTTGTAATTTTAGATTAATGAATCCAGGTCCAGCAATTTCTGGTACTTCACACATATCTGATACGTCTAATTCCTCTACTATGGATGTAGCAATAGCCCTGGGCTGCATTCCCAATTTTTTACTCAGGGATAATGCCACATTGGCCTGAAAATCACCAAATTTAGGATTACTTGCTGCTACTAAAATGGGATCTACCTGCATATAATCTTCCCCAAATCTAGCCACTAATGCTTGCTGTAGTTTCAGTTTCAGTTTTTGTTGTGTAGCGTTCATATTTTAATTAAGTCTATTGGTGTGGAAAACTCTAAAACCCGGTTGATTTTGGTTCACTGCTGTCTAACTATTTTAACGGATGGCTAACCTTTACAATCCTCGCTCACAATTTTATCTTTAGGATTTCACTATGGTCATATTGCGGATGCGCCAAGAGTTTTGCTGGCGGTTCAAATCATATCTAACTCGCAATGCTTCTCGACCAGATGTCTGGCGATTTCCCCCTCGGTAAAAATCGGTGATTTCTTTAACCGTAGCTTCCACTAACGCATTGTTCGAGGTATTTCCCTCCTGACGAACAAGTTCTATTTTCACTTCATGTTTATACTTACGATGGCGCTTTATAGCCATATCCTGTTTAACTATAGATTGCCATTGGGATAGGGCTGGATCTATTAAAATCTTGTCTAATCTTTTGATCTCATGATTGGGACCCATCGCTGCTGCTTTCGTCGATAACCAGGTTTCAATTAGTGTTTGAGCGATCGCCTTTGTGAGTTGTCCGGATGGTGGTGCTGGTTGAGGCGAGAGTGTAGGTATAACAACGGTTGGTTGATTCAACTGTACCACAAGTTTTCCTCCCTGTAAATTTGGCTGGTCTACCATTGTACTGTTTAACCTCCCCCAAATCGCAGGTATTAAAACCCACAGCCCTAATATGCCCCCTATTAGAAAAAATATATTTAATCGGGTTAAATCAGGAAATTTACGAGTGAAATTTTGTCTATACTTATTATGTGAACGATTATGTGAAGGTTTCTCTTCTACCTGTTCTTCTTGAATACCAGTTGAACCTCGTCTACGATGTTTATATTTACTAGATTGGTTTGTTCCCTCCTGTGCAAGGAAACCATGAGAGTTGTGACTATATCCTGAGATCTTCCACTGTTTTCCCCTCTCCTGTGGATGCGCAGTGGAAATTTGAGAAGCTACCTCCATCTTAGGTTCCTTCCATTCCTCTAGGTCTTGGGAGGAACTCACAATAGGTAGGTGTTCATCTTCTCTAAAGCTAGTATGGGGAATGCCAATCCCTGATAGTGAACCAACCTGACTGTTGACTGTCCTTACTTCCTCGGTTGTATATGGATCTGCTGGTAATTGCTCTAAGTATGCTTGTACCTGTTTGTCAGCAAAATAATCTTTTAAGGAAGCTTGCTGTTTACCTAAGTCTCGAAAATGGGGAAATACCTCTTGATCTAACCACTGCTCGCAGTACAAACACAGTCCCGGTAACAAATCTGGTGAATCCTGAGACTGCTGTCTAATTATGGTCAATTGTTCATATTCCCGACTTAGTTCTAAAACACGGGTTGCTTCTTCCGTTTGTCCCAGTAGTAAAGCACACAAAGCTTGTTCTAGATGTACATCTTGACGTTTAGCTAAAGGAAGCAAAATTTGCTTGGCTTGACGAATCAAAGCTGGTTGCCTTTGGCAAAATCCTTTAGCGATTAGTGCGTAAACAAATAAGTAGGTTGCTACGGTAGAAGGTCTTTTACTTTCAGATTCAAAAAGTTTATGTTGTTCCGATACCGTTAAGTGGTGTCGTAGCTGTTGAATAAACCGGAGAAAATCGTCCACATTCAAACCTGTTTGATCATTCCCCACGCCATCAATGCCACCTCTTTGGTCGAGAATATTTTGTAGCAATTCCCAACCTTGATGACGATCCTTAGTCCGCTCCATCGGTAGAGCCAATAGATCCAAAATTCTATAAGGTCTGAGCCTGCATACGTCCGCTGTAATTTCCCCTTGCACACTAGTAAACATTCCCTCCCGCAGGAGCAGTTCCTCCCCTGTTTCTAGGGATATGGCAGCGTTCTCATAATTGCTTTGTTGCCATTGTTCCCTTCCTAATTCCAGACAAGACAAAGCAACCGTTAGAATAACGTCTGGCAATTCATCAGCATTGGTTAACGTACGCCTTTGAGAGTGACGATCAGACTTACCTGGGACCCTATTCGTCAAGTATGGCTGACCTAATCTTAGTACCAACTCATATTCACCCAACTCTTGAAGTAGTACTAAGGCACCAACTAAGTTTTCTTTGGCAACGTCTATAGTTAGGGGTTGAGGATTATGATTTTGGTTACCTGTTTCCCCATTGTCCTCGGATGCTATCTCTATTTTTGTCTGATCGTATGCGTATGCTAGATATGCTTGATCGTATTTACTACGCTCTCTCGGATCTGAGAGAACCATGTAGGCTTGTTCCAGGATTCGCTTGCGAGCAGCTATTGCCAAGGTAGAATATTCCCGTTGTGGCAGTTGTAAAATGCGATCATTATAGGCCTGACGGAGTTGCTCCTCGGTTGCAGCCAATGGGAGTCCTAAGATTCGGTAATAATCGAGCGCGATTTGCACAGCTTGCTTCCCCTGCACCGTGTTTAATCCCCATTCTAGAGATATTTAACCTGGACTATTTCCACACAATATTGTACCAAAAAGCCGTCTCTAACATAGAGGACTACTTAATTTTACGACAACTATTTCTAGTAAGCAAGGCCAGTTTAACCGCCCAGCACCTAAATTTTATTCCTCGGGTGAGAAACTGCTCTCAATCCAAGAATGCTCCGCAACATTTCTTTACCTTATATATCTTGACCCCCAGTTTCAGATATTATATTATTTTTCTGTAATTTAGGTTACGGAATGTTGGGTTTGAGCGGTTAAAATCTACTGTCCGAATTGAAGACAAGAGGTCACATAAATGATTAATTCTAGATCACAAGCAGCTAAAAAGGCTGAACAAGTACACAGACAAAATATACTCAAAAATCTTGAGCACCGACTGGAAGCAGCAAGAACAAAAGGTGACGAGAGTCTAATTCGCCAATTAGAAGCCGAGCAGGCTTCTTATCAGTAGACTTAAACTGTTCTAGTCTTTTTAAAAACAATAAAATCGCCGTTGGTACTTCCTGTCCTAGTTCAGGTTATGTCCTTCGGCAATTTTTTTAGGTCTTTACTCCCCATTGAGGATTTTGGGAACTTTGAAAAAGTCACCCTCCTGTTGGGGAGCACTTCTAAGTATGGCCTCTCTGTCCAGGTAGGGTTGTAGTTTGTCTTCCCTAGTCACATTGCTCAAGTCAATGGCCCTGGTGGTAGGAGGGACGTTGCTAACATCAAGTTCCCCCAGTTGTTCTACATACTCCAAAATGCTTCCCAGCTGGAAGGTGAATTGTTCCTCCTCCTCTGCTGTTAATTCTAGCCGAGCTAGGTTGGCTACTTTACGGACCTGTTCGCGATCAATCATGTTTTAGCAATAAATAATTGGTTATTTAAAATTTGGTTATTGGTTAAAAGAATACATCAATTTGCGATCGCCCGGTAGTTTTCAACCAGTTTTGGGCTTCAATGTAGTTATTAGGGGCCAGACGAATTGCCCGGATCCAATAGTCTGCGGCCTGGTCAAATAGTGCTTCTCCACCATCGTTGTCACCTTCTTCCTTTGCTTTTTCGCCCTTGTAGTGATAGATCACAGCGATGTTATTTAAGGCCTGAGGTAACCGAGGATTCAAATCAATGGCTTTATGATAGAAATCCAGAGCTTGATCATGGTCTCCATTGCTGGCATATATCAGCCCCATGTTGTACAAGATAAAACTTTTATCATTTGTATCTTCTTCTAAAGATAGAGCCTCTTCGTAATATTCTAGTGCTTCGGCATATTCCCCTTCAGCCTGTGCTGACATGCCATCTCGATAGTAAACAAAAGCCTCTTTAGCCTTTTTATTAGTTGGCAGAAGTTTCAGGATTAAATCTGCCATAACGGTAAAAGACTTGTCAACAAAATTATCGTTTTTCTGTGTTCTTGGCATATTTACCCCTAAAGTAACATCATTGCAAATTTAGCTATTCTGAGCTGCTCTTAAATGTAAGGCATCACGAGCTTGTTCTCTATCATCAAAATGGATTTTTTCCGTCCCGAGAATTTGATAATCTTCGTGACCTTTACCTGCTAATAATACACCATCACCTGGTTGAGCTTCCAGTATAGCAGTATGAATAGCTCTAGCGCGATCGCCAATTACCAGTCTTGACACATCCTCGGGCATACCCGTCAGGATATCTTCTAATATTGCATCTGGGTTTTCAGTGCGTGGATTATCAGAGGTTACCACGACCACATCTGCCAAATCCGCTGCAATTCTACCCATTTTTGGACGTTTTGTTTTATCCCTATCCCCTCCACAGCCAAAGACGCAAATCATTCTTCCCGGTATAAATGGACGAGCCGCTTTAAGTAAATTCTCCAAACTATCAGGTGTATGAGCATAATCCACAATAACGCTAATATCCTGGTGAGGATTGATTTGAATTCGTTCCATTCTGCCAGGGACACCTGGAAAATTAGGTATATAATCTACCACAGTTTCCAAATCCAACCCCAGATGTAGAACCGCAGCTACAGCTGCCAAAAGATTTTCTAAGTTATACTGTCCCACCAGGGGGGAGCTAAAAGGGGAATTACCCTCGGGAGTATGTAAAATACCGCTGACACCATGAGGTTGATAATTCAGATCACTCACCCAGAAATCGGCACTAGTATTATTAATGCTGTATGTCCAAAGCTGCTGTTTATCCAAACCAATAGTTAAACGTTGTCCATAGTGATCATCAATATTAATAACTGCTCTTCCTTGAAGATAGTCAGGAGTAAATAACAAAGCCTTAGCTCGAAAATAATCTTCCATATCCTGGTGATAATCAAGATGATCTTGAGTAAGATTGGTAAATACAGAAACCTCAAAGGGACAGCCAAAAACCCTATCTTGGACTAGGGAGTGGGAACTAACCTCCATAATCCCCAACTGACAACCAGCATCAACAGCTTGAGCCAGATTGTGCTGTAAGTCAATTGCAAAGGGAGTGGTATGGTTAGCAACTTGAGAAAACCCAGGCCATCGAGTATAAAGAGTACCGAGTAAAGCCGCTGGCAAATTAGCTTGATTGAGAAAATACTCAATTAAATGGGTAGTAGTAGTTTTGCCATTAGTCCCAGTTACGCCAACGATTTGCAGTTTTTCCGCTGGATAGCCATAAAAAGCTGCACAAACCTGGGCACAGACCTTATTAAGACTGGTAGCAGTGATTACGAGAGCATCTGAGGTAGGGGGAGTTTTGGATGCTGCTTGTGGGGAGATAATGGCCGCAACCGCACCAGCAGCTAAAGCACTAGGCCAGAACTCGCCTCCATCAACCCTGGTTCCAGGTATGCCAATAAATAAATCCCCCTCACCACAAGCGTGGGAATTGGTTTTGACCCCCCGAACTTCCACATCTTTACCCTGGTATTCCACGCCATCAATAACAGCCAATAATTCTCTTAAATTCATTATCTCATACCTCATCGCGAAAAGATCTGGCAGATGTCTTGTGTCTATTTTGCACGATTTTAACCACAGTACCTAACGAATTGGCAACTGGCAATTCCATCTTCTGTGTTTTATTGGAATATTCATCTCTCCTGATCTGCTAAGATCAACAACTTACTAGCCGTGGTTAATAACAAGTTCTCTAATTGCTGAACACTTGCACGGGGAGAAGGACGGGGCACAGATTGCAAATACTCTGTTTCTCCACGCCATAGAAACAACACGGGAATTTCATACTGATAGGCGGCAAACCAATCTTCACGGGTGGTAATATCACGCACTTCTAAAGTAAAACTGATATTAGCATCTTTATTACTACTTTTACTATTGTGATGGGTTATTTGTTCTAACTTTTCTATTAATCCCTCACAAAGATGACAACCAGGTTTACCATACAGGATAATTTGCATTATGTGAATCATATTAGTAAGATGTATTAATTTATAGCTTTAGCCAGCGCTCAGGAAAGGGTTTATCCCTTACCCGGTGCAGGTGGCTACAGCTATATTGTAAAACTAGGAGAGGGAGCGAACAAACTTGTCTAGTCTTTCCACTCCTTTCTTAATTGTAGTCATATCTGTAGCATAAGAAAACCGGATGTTGTTATCAGCTCCGAAAGCTATCCCTGGAATAACAGCAACTTGATGGGATTCTAATAAAGCATCGCAAAACTCCAGAGACCTTAAACCGGTTTTACTGATGTCGGGAAATAAATAAAAAGCCCCATCAGGTCGCGCACAAGTCAACCCAGGAATAGAGTTGATGCCGTCATACATAACCTGACGACGTTGAGCAAAAGCTTGACGCATTTCCTCTACACAGTCTTGTGAACCTTCCAGAGCAGCGATCGCACCATATTGAGCAAAAGTACAGACATTAGAAGTACTATGTCCTTGAATAGTAGTAGCAGCTTTAATAATTTCCAAGGGTCCTGCCAAATAACCTAAACGCCAACCAGTCATGGAATAACCCTTAGCAAAGCCATTACTAATTAAAGTCTTGGAAAAAATTTCCTCACCTAGGGAGCCAATACTAACATGTTGTGAGCCATCATAGAGAATCTTTTCGTAAATTTCATCAGAAACCACAAAAATATCCGCCTCCACAATCACCTGAGCTAGATCTCGAATTTCTTCTAATGTGTACACCATCCCGGTGGGGTTAGAAGGGGAATTAAGGACAAATAACTTAGTTTTTGAGGTAATAGCTTGTTTGAGCTGTTGGGCACTAATTTTATAGCCATTATCAGCATAGGTTGGTACAATTACTGACCTACCACCTGCTAAAGTAACCATTTCTGGATAACTCAACCAATAGGGAGCAGGGATAATTACCTCATCTCCTGGTTCAATTAATGCCATCATGAGATTATATAGGGAATGTTTACCCCCATTAGTAACCAAGACGTTTTCTGGTTTATAGTCTAAACCATTATCGCTTTTTAGCTTGTTAGCAATAGCTTCTCTTAGATTTGGCTCACCAGCGGCCGGACCGTATTTGGTTTTGCCCTCTTTTAAAGCTTTTATAGCTGCATCTCTAACGTGAGCTGGAGTATCAAAATCCGGCTCTCCAGCGCTGAAGCTACAAACATCTATACCCTCTGTTCTCATACCCTTAGCTTTAGCTGTAATAGCCAGGGTAATGGAGGGTGTTACCTGACCTACTCTTGCTGCCAGTTTCATTCTACTTTTCTGAGTCAATCTCTATCATATATAAGGATATCTCAGAAATTCGGTTGAAATTTGTATTTTCTTTCTGGTAGGTTGAGGGCTGATTGTTTACTGCCTTATATAAGCATCAATTTATACTAATCAGGAAATTCATGCCTGGTTTGAACTCAAATATTGCTTGGTCAAAAGCGCGAAAATCAGTAATTTAAAGAGATTAGATGTTCATTTTATACTACTTATCTAGTCATCTATTGAGTAATCCAGATGCACCAAATGAGCTGTAACTGACTCTATAATAGGAGCAGTTCGTCATCTGAAATTGCTGTAACGGTTCCATTGTAACATATTCAATTATGTGTTAATTGAATTTAACTTTTTTTAAAAATACTTTTTCTAAACTTTTTTTAAATAATTGATGACATAAGACCATATATTATTTATTGTTAAATATCAGGTTAAAAATGGACATATTGGCAAAGACTAGGTTAACATGGTGTGGTTGTTGCGGGAAAACCGTGTTTTCCCGCAAATCGACTCAATTAGAAGTTGAGTCATAATTGCCTACATCCAAATTTATTTTCCTGACCTTTTGCAAAAATGTTGTTGTTTTTAAAACTGATTGATTATCTGTTAGCTGCTGTTTTTATTGGTGCAGCGCTAATCATTTATTTCGACTCTAATAATCAGCCCTACTTGCTAGCTGGAATTGGAGCTTCCGCAGTAGCCATTTTGCTGTTTCTTATCAACAGAAACTCAGTAGGTGCAGCGGAAAAACAAGCCAAGAAAAACGAATTCACCAAAAAAGCTGAACTTTACACATCCCTGTTACAGAATAGCAATTCCTTGGAACATAACACTATTGTCCCTGCAAGGGCTAAAGCTCTCGAATATTGTCAAGATTTGATCAATGACTATAAAAAAACCAGGAATATAGCCAGATCTCTTTACTATGTCTTACAAATTTCCACGGTAATTCTTTCAGGTGTCACACCAATTTTAGTCCTGGTTGATAAGCTAGAAACCGGACAACCCTGGTTGAAGTGGCTACCTGTCATTTGTCCTGCAGTAGCATCTATTGTCGCTAGCATTGTTACATCTTTTCCCTTTCAAAAAAATTGGGTTACAGCCAATACAATTGTAGAGTTATTAGAAGCAGAACAAGAAAAATTCATTTTAGGAATCACACCCGCATATCGTTGTTATGATGTTGTTGGTGACCTAGAACAACAACAAAAAGCCAGTCAAGCTGTAGAACTATTCATTAGCCAAGTCAATAGCATTCACTTGCAACAAGTTCAACAATCCACTGAACAACAGTCCGATAAAAGGAAAGAAGAAACTAAGACTCAAGATCCTGCGTTAAATTAGAGTTCGGGGGAAATTAGTCGACTCCAAGCAACTGGGGAATTATCTGTCTCAGAGCATGACCCCGGTGACTAATGCTTTTTTTCAACTCCGGTGACATTTGAGCAAAGGTCAATTTTTTTTCCGGAACATAAAAAATCGGATCGTAACCAAACCCCCCCTCTCCCCTCACTTCATACAGAATTTCTCCCTCACAACTACCCTCAGACTGGAAAATAATTTCCCCCTGAGGGTTAGCAACAGCTATGGCGCAGATAAATTCTGCTCGTCGGTTCTCTGTATTTCCTAATTCTCGCAATAACCGCCCAATCCTTTCCCCATCGGTGTTTCCATACCGAGCAGAATATACACCAGGCGCACCATTTAACCAATCTACCGATAAACCAGAATCATCTGCGATCGCCCATTGAGATGTATATTTTGCAACCTCAACAGCTTTCAAGCAGGCGTTTTCAGCAAAGGTGGTTCCAGTTTCATCCACATCTAAATCAGGGGGTTTGGGAGTTAGTTCCCAACCAGAATCGGATAAATAAGCCTCCATTTCCCTTAATTTTCCCAGATTTCCCGTCCCTACCACAAGTGTTTTTTTCATTGTACTAGTAAATGTTGGTAAATGTTAATTTGATTCTGCCCAGGTTTTTGCCCAATTTAATGTTTGGTGAACTTGTTCTATGGTAGATGCTTCACAGTAAAGTCTTAAAACTGGTTCAGTGCCACTAAATCGAATCATCAACCAACTTTCATCCGCAAGACGAAATTTATAACCATCTATGGTCTGACAATCAATGACTTTTTTACCGGCAATTTCTGTTAATTTCTGAGTTTTTAGTTGTTGTAGTAATCTATCGCGGATCTGCATACTTGCCAATGGTAAATCTATCCGATCATAAGCAGAGAAGAAATTATTCTTTTCCTGTAATTGCTGATAATATTCACCCAAATCTAAACCAGAATCCACAACTGCTTCTAATACGTACAATGCAGATAATAGAGCATCCCGCTCAGGAATGTGGCTACCATAACCAATCCCCCCGGATTCTTCACCACCTAATAAAACTTCTGTCATCAACATTCTATCAGCAATGTATTTATAACCAACAGCAGTTTCAAATATTGATAAACCTAGGGATCTGGCTACACTGGGAATTAAGTCAGACCCACTGACGGTTTTGACAATTTCTCCGGTAAAATTGCGTCTGGTTTTTAGGTGATCTATCAAAATTGGAATCAATATCTGAGAACTTAGAAAATTGCCATTTCTATCCAACGCCGCAATGCGATCGCCATCTCCATCAAATACTAAACCAACCGTTAATGTTGACCGATTTTGTTGGTGATGAATTTCTGTATAATTTTTAATTTCAGCTGAAATTTCAGAAATATATTTAGGCAAAGGTTCTGGTGGTTTTCCGCCAAATAGGGGATCTCGATTGCCATTAATTTCTTTCACTTTTTGCCCTAATAGTCTCCCCAAGCCACTAGCTGCTGCACCATGCATCACATCAACAAATAGTGTTAATTTATCCGAGGATATTGCTTCCTGAATTGCCTCAATATTCACTTTCTTTGCCAATGCTTGACAATAACTTATCCAGGGATCAAACGTCTCTTCTTTTCCTAGATTACCTACTGGGGAAAATTCTACAGTTAATAATCTTTCTATTTCCTGAGTAACTTCTGGAGGGACTGAACCCCCAAAAGCACTCTTGACTTTTAACCCCAAATAGGAGCCAGGGTTATGACTAGCTGTGATCACTAAAGCTCCCAAAGCATTAAAATCTTTAGCAGCCCAACTAAAAGCAGGTGTTGGTGCATAGTCTTGACTAAATAGAACATCAAATCCTAAAGCTTTAATAGCATCAGCCACAACGCGGGCAAAATTTTCCGCCATAAAGCGACGGTCATATCCGACCACAATGGTACGGCTACCGGTCAGGGAATAATATGTATTATATAACACTTTAGCTGCTACGGAAGCAACTAAAGTCAGACGTTCAAAAGTAAACTCATCAGCGATTACTCCTCGCCATCCATCAGTACCAAACTTGATAGGACTAAGAAGCATATTGGTTAATATGGGCATGGATATAAGCTATAATTTCTAATCTTTTAGATTTTATCAGCTACCTGAGCAATGGCCAATGGTAAGATCCGGTGTTCCTGAACTTGGATTCTCGCATGTAGGGTTTCTGCTGTATCGTTTGGCAATACTGGAACTGCAGCTTGCATCAAAATTGGACCGCTGTCCATTTCTAATCTCAGCAGGTGAACTGTACAACCTGTTATTTTTACACCTGCTTCTAAGGCTTGCTCTACAGCTCTAACACCTTTAAAACTAGGTAATAAACTGGGGTGGATATTAATAATGTGATTTGGAAAAGCATCTATTAGTTCTTGGGTAACTAAACGCATCCAACCGGCCATAACTACTAAATCAACTTGATATTGGCGTAGAGTGCTGACAATTTCCCGATCCAAATCTTCTCGCTTTTGGTAATGACGATGATTGAGCAATATTGCTTCTACTCCATGATTGAGAGCCCTTTCTGCTGCTTTTGCTAGGGGATTATTATAAATTAAAACTTGAATTTGGGCATTAAGATCCCCCGATTTGATTGCTTGAGCAACCACCTCAAAATTGCTCCCATTCCCAGAGGCCATGACTCCTAATTTTACAGGTTTTATGTCATGGGACTGGTAACCTGAAACATCAGGGGAAATTAGACTAGAGGTGCTATTCATGGAGTAAGATTGAATCATAAAGTTACTGATATTCTCCTGGTTAACAAGATTATCATGAAAAGATGGCGGTTTTCCCTCAGTCAACTCTTAGATAATCATACCATTGCTGCTTGGACTTTTCTAGCTCCGGCGCTGGTATTATTAGGTTTGTTTATAATTTGGCCAATTGTCTATTTATTTTATCTGAGTTTCACTGCTGGTAGTTTTACGTCTAAGGGTATTTATTGGGTAGGTTTGAAGAACTACTGGCGTCTGTTATTAAATTCGGATTTTTGGCAGGTCTTATTTAACACTGCCTATTTCACTTTGGGTACGGTGATTCCCAGTTTAGTAATTCCCCTAGGTTTAGCAGTATTATTAAATCGTGTGCTACCTTGGCGGGGAATTTTACGTAGTTTCTATTTTTTACCTTCTATTATTTCTTTGGTTGCTGCTGGTTTAGGTTTTCGTTGGTTGTTTCAGAATACTGGTCCTGTAAATGGAATGTTGGAGTTTTTTGGGTTTCCTCCCATATCTTGGTTAGGTGATACTTTTTGGGCCATGCCAGTTTTAATTTTGTTTAGTATTTGGAAGCAAATTGGTTTCAACATGGTGGTTTTTTTAGCTGGTTTACAAGCCATTTCATCAACTCTTTACGAAGCAGCAGAGCTGGACGGAGCAGGTGACTGGCAACAGTTTTGGCATATTACTTTGCCAGGACTAAGACCAACTTTAATTTTTGCTACTGTCACCACTTCTATTTTCACATTTCGCAGTTTTGAGCCTGTTTATGTAATTACTGGTGGCGGTCCTTTAAATTCTACTAATTTGTTGGTTTACTACACCTATCAAGAAGCTTTTGCCCAATTTGATTTCGGTTATGCTGCTGCAGTTGCTAGTGTTTTATTAGTAATAACCCTCCTACTAGTTTACTTTCAATTACAAACTTGGGGAAGGGGGTAATTCTGCGGAAACATCTTCACTAGAGCTGTAAATTTCAATTCCTAATTTAGAAGCTATGGAATTGGCACTGGGGTGAACCATGGGTGAAATTACAATCTTTCTCGTAGCTTGTCTTTGATGTTGTTGCTGATAAAAGTCTACTTTCCGGTAAAACGTGTACAAGTCAGCTTTGCTTACGGATGATTTGATCTCACAAATGATTAGTTCCCCATTTCTGATAATCAAATCCAGTTCCACTTGGTCTGGTCTACCAAATACTATTCCTTGATCATCATACTCCACTATATTCAAAACTTCTACGCCAAAAGACTCTTCTAAGATTGCTTTTAGACCATTACGAAACGAGGACTCAGAACATAGGCCCCACCGTGAACCGAGTCCGCTAATAGCAATGTCATGCTTACGACTCATGCGATCTATTGCTGCGATAACTCGGTCAAATTCCTGTCTGTTTTCATTCCATTTACCAGTTTGCTCATCCCACTTACGAGCTTGTTCCTGACGGTCAAGTTCCAGTTCCCGTTTGTTTTCATCCCACTTACGAGCTTGTTCCTGACGGTCAAGTTCCAGTTCCCGTTTGTTTTCATCCCACTTGCGAGACTGCTCTTCCCTATCCCGTCGTATTTCCCCCAATACTAAATCAAAGTGACTTTCCGTCTCCAAGCTTCCAGCAAAATAGCTGGAAATTGCCCTCACCAGCAAATCCCGCACTTCCACATCCTCTTGTATTAATGCAGGTAACTGTTGTTTTAGGAGCTGTTTAAAATCCATATCATTTATGGTCATGATATGTACACATCACTAACTACAGTACCATTATACCACAGGTCCACAGATTTGATACTCCTTCTAAAATTCTTTTCGAGAAAAGATGAAAATGGCGATCGCCAATAGCATCAAACTATAGGTTAATCCATAACCTGCATTACTGAATAAGGTGATAGTGTCAGGTATGGCTTCCCATCCATAAACGACATCATTTTTTAGATCCAGGCGGGACAAATCCGGCAGAGTTAGATATAAAATAGTAACAATATTTACAATAAACGGGTTTTCACCCGCACGTACCAGGTTGACTAGGTCGGTAGTAGTGTTACCTATTAAGTAGATAGCAATTGAAAGGAAAGTAGCTAGTAAGGTACTAGTGAATACTCCCAAAGTTATGGCAACGGTGGTGATTAAACTTAACTGTAAAAATAAGAATATCACCGCTAAAATGATTGTATATGGATTGTAGGTAATTTTCTGAAATTGCAAAAATCCTAGGTAAATGATTGTCATACATGTCAGAAGTAAGAGCAATACCCCACATAAACCTAAGTATTTACTGATAATCAATTGACCACGGCTAATTGGTTTAGCAAGAATGGTCAGGATTGTCCTTTTTTCTATTTCCTGATTCATCGTGCTAGTACCAATAAATACTGCTACAATCAAACCGATAATGTTCATTATTCCCAAACCCGCATCCAAAAAGATTTTGTCTTGGGTTGCTGGTGCAAATTGAAAAATCACTTGGTTAGCAGGGATAAGAATAACTGCGTAAAAACCTAGGATATATAGAAGGCGATCTCTCACTACTTGTTGGAGTAGACTTTTGGCTATAACAAGGGTTGTAATAATGTTCATCTTGGGGATAGTTGTCACCTGTTAATTGATGATAATTCTGAAGTACATGGGAATGTTTTGCCTACTGTTGTGCTGGTGGCGAACCTCTAAAAAATTTCGTTTTGCGATCGCATTTAATTTTTGCCTTCACATTTTTATTATCGGTGGTGTACTCGGAAGCAATTGGTTCAATGTAACAAGATTTGCGTAAATAAAACCCCTTTTTACTATCAGTCGGTCCTTGCCAAATACTGAGAAGATCTAATCGGTAACCTGATTTGATATTAACCACACGAGGTTCGATTTTCCATAGTCCCTTCTCTTCAAATTCTCGCAGGTTTTTATTAATCATTATTTTTCCTAAGTTACCCACTTGTTGATTAGCCTCCAATAGCCACCTTTCTACTTCTGACCAAGGTCTATTAGTGATTTGCTGTAGAATTAGTGGTTCAATTCTATTTAAAATTACATTCCCCGGTTCTGGTTTGCTTGCTTTTGGTTCAAATTTAATTACAAAATTGCTGCGTTGAAAACTCTGTGCAGATAAACTGGGATATTCTTTTAACCATTTATCTGTGACAAAGTTAAATTGCAACCAGCAACTAATTAACATTGACCAACTTAGCAGCAAAATGATTTTTTGTCTGACTTCCAACTTAGGGAGAGTTGCTTTTGGCGATATGCCATCCCCCGTAAAAAACTGTGGTAATGCTGTAATTATGGCAGCAATTGTGGGCCATAAAACTATGGTTCTGACCGTGATTGCGTTTTCTCCATGTCCAAAGGCAAATACACTAAATATAAATCCTGTCAACAAAGCACCCACAGGCATAAAAGTTCCTGGGACTCTTACGGGAGAATCTGTTGTATACCAAGCGGTTCCGGTGAATAAAAATATCCAACCCGTAAAAGCAATAATATCTTTGATTATACCGGTGGCTAGATATGAAATTCCCCAAGAGAAAATACTTAGATATATAAACGTCTGCCAAGAAAAAGATCTGGGGGGCATTAATAGTTTCTGAATGCCTAAAAACAGATCTTTAATAAATGTGAATAACTGGATGATTTCTTTCAATAATGGAAAGTTCATAATTTTTACCTAGGGAGAGTGGTAGATTTTAACTTCTTTTAAGAAAGTCCCGTGCTAAAATAAGTAGGCTAATGGCGGTATAGCTGATTGTATTAGCTATGAGGATGGTCGTAATCAGGTTATTATTTTGCATTTTCAGCTTTTGTTTCGCCAGACTCTTTTCTCTTTGGGTCATTTCTGCCAAGTTTAACTGATTCCTACCCTCACGCAAAATAATCATTAGTATTTTTAAAAACAGGGTCTCAATTACAAAAGTCCCCAGGAAAATCACAAACCCTATGAGAAACAGATTAGTTTTGAGATTACCTTGAAAAGTGTTAAAGAATACATAGCTCATCAGTTCCGATTTCACCTTGACGGGTAGGATTGGTTCCAGCAAGAAAAAAATGTTCCAACCCAGAACGGTAGAGAGGACGTTGATCGCCATAGCGTAAAAAACACTGGTCTTTTTGTCAAATTTGATTGCTCTGTGGAGAATATAGGACTCTATCGGAATAGCAACCAGCAAAAATAAAGTTTGAAAGACAATAGTACCCACCGGGAGGACTTTGGGTAGTGATAATTCATCAAGCATAAGACACTGTGTGGATGGTTAAAAACTCATGGAACAACCATTCAATATAATAGAATATACATAACTTGGGAGAAAATGGCTAGAAAAGAAGATGACAAGAAATGGAATCGGTATTCTGACAGCACAAGCACGGTCAGAACGACTGACAGGTCAAATTCACGTTTATGATGGTGCAGGAAAGGGTAAATCTCAAGCTGCTTTAGGGGTGGTTTTGCGCTCTATTGGCCTGGGTATCAATACCAAGAGCAATTGTAATCGCGTTTTGCTATTACGGTTTTTGAAAGGACCAGGAAGAGATTATGACGAGGATGGAGCGATCGCAGCTTTACAAAGGGGTTTCCCTCATTTGATTGACCAGGTGCGTACGGGTAGGGCTGAGTATTTCGGACATGATGAAATTACTCCCTTTGACCGAGCAGAAGCAGCAAGGGGTTGGGATGTGGCTAAGGGGGCTCTTGCTTCTGACCTTTATTCCGTGGTGGTTCTGGATGAAATTAACCCGGTTTTAGATTTGGGACTGCTCCCGGTTCAAGAGGTCGTAGAAACCTTAAAATCTAAACCTCAAGAACTGGAAATTATTACTACAGGTCGAGCAGCTCCACAACAATTACTGGATATTGCTGACCTGCACTCGGAAATGAAACCCCACCATCATCCTCAAGCAGCAGAATTACTCTTGGATGGTATAGAAATTTATACTGGTTCAGGAAAAGGTAAGTCTACTAGTGCCTTGGGTAAGGCTCTAAAATCAATCGGTAGGGGAATTAATCACCCCGGTTCCGCCCGTGTATTGATTATGCAATGGTTGAAAGGTGGTACTGGATATACTGAAGATGCAGCGATCGCCGCTTTACAGCAATCCTATCCCGATGTGGTAGATCACTTACGCTGTGGTCGGGATGCGATCGTGTGGCGCAATTCTCGACAACATTTGGACTATGTGGAAGCAGAACGAGGTTGGGAAATTGCCAAAACTGCGATCGCATCTGGGGTGTATAAAACTATCATTCTTGATGAACTAAATCCCACGGTTGACCTTGAGTTACTCTCCGTAGAGCCTATCCTACAAGCCCTATTGCGTAAACCTAAAGGTACGGAAATCATTATTACTGGGCGTTGTCAAAATCAACCAGCCTATTTTGATTTAGCCAGTATTCATTCTGAGGTTTATTGTCATAAGCATTACGCAAACCAGGGAGTAGAATTAAAAAGAGGGGTAGATTTTTAAGGGAGGGGAGTTAGGTTTACCGTGGGTTTGTCTTCATCAAACAAAGCCAAATCAAACCAAAAGGTAGTACCTACTCCAACTTCACTAACCAAATGCACTTGACTATGGTGTCTTTCCATGATATTTCTAACGATAGATAAACCCAATCCAGTACCCTCTAGGGTATGGACTCGATTTTCCACCCGGAAAAAGCGGTCAAAAATTGCCTGTTGGTCTTCTGGAGCAATGCCTATACCTGTATCGCTAATCTCAATGCGAACTAATGGAGAATTGTGACCAGACCTATTTACATCCACCCTATAAGCACGAATAGCTACTATGCCTCCTGCTGGTGTGAATTTTAAAGCATTACCGATTAAATTGCCAAACACTTGCAGCAATAAATCATAATTACCTATTACCAGTGGTAAATTAGGTGTTAGTTCCTGAACCAGGTTAATACCCTTTTCCTTAGCATTAAGTTGATAAGTTCTCAATGTTTGTTCTAATGCTTGTGCTAAGTCAACACCATCAAAATGATAGGTTCGACCAGACTCTAGTTTTGATAAGTCCAAAACATCATTAACCAAGCGGGTAAGTCTATCAGTTTCATGGTTTACAGTTGCCAAAAATTCTTGACGCTCTTTGGCACCTAGGTCATCACCATAATCATGAAGAGTCTCAATATAGGTTTTAATATTAAACAGGGGAGTGCGCAACTCATGGGAAATATTACTAATAAATTGACTTTTAGCTTCATTTAATTCCACTTCTCGGGTGATATCTTGCACAGTAATAGCAATACCCTTAATGCTTTCTCTTTGGGAGTCAAGAACGGTGGTCAAAAGAATACGGATGGTACGTTTAGTTGGTTCTACCAGGAGGATGCGAAATTCTGCACTTTCACGCTCACCACTGGCCATTTCATACAAAGTGCGAGTTATTTCCATTTGTACACTATGTGGTAGGTAATTCAAAAGATTTTGACCCACCACATCTGTTCCTTCCCAGGCAAAAATACGTCTGGCCGTGGGATTGACCAAAATTACCTGCATATTATTATCAATAAGTACTGCACCATCAGCAATAGTAGAAACTAAAGTTTCCAATTTAGCTTTTTCCGCAGTTAATTCCTCTATATTTTGTTCCTCATACCTTTCTAGTCTTTCGGCCATATCATTAAAGCTGAAAATTAGTTCCCCTAATTCTCCTCCCAAGGGTAAATCTATGCGCTGTTTAAAATTTCCCGCTGCTATTTGCTTTACCCCTGCTAGCAATTCCTTGATTGGTTTGGTAATGGTCAAAGCATTAATCACCCCTGCCAAAATTACCATCACCCAAATTGTGATAAAAACCGCAATAGTTACATCACGGGTAAAATTGGAGGAAATTACCGCTGTGGGATTGGGATTAATGCCAATGGCCAGCATACCCAAATATCGCTTATTTGCCATCAAAGGGATAAATACATCTGTGACCAAACCATCAGGCGTATTGTGTTGACGAACTATTGGTTTTTGCTCATCATCAAGATAGTCTTCTGGTGGTAGCATTTCTTGTTTAATCGTCAAGGAACTTTCTACCTGGGGATCCCAGAAGGGAATGCCAAAAAAGATTTCCCCCGTTTCATCAGCATACAGCATATAGCGCACGCTAGATGTGCTACTGTAAAAACGCTGGGAAAACTGTGCCACCTCTGTGAAGTTTTTTTCTGCAACTAGTGGTGTAACGTTAGAAGCTAACAGCAGTCCCAGGTCTCTGCCAAATCTTGTGTCATTCAACCATTCATCTTGTTGAATTGTATTAACCGCCCAAAAGGTTAATCCACTCATAAATAGGGAAACCACTAAGGTAGCAACTGCTAGGAGCTTAGTTTGTAGAGTAAACTCATACCACCAATGATTAATCACATTACGAATTGTTACAATTAACATTGTTCGACCACCAATATGTTTGATTACATTCTTAGCCTATCATCAAATCTACTGACTGGTGGAGATTAGCCAATAAATTTGAGGACACGATGACCGATATCTCGACGGTAGTACATTCCGGAAAATTCAATCTGTTGAATTCCATGGTATGCTTGGGCGATCGCCTGGTGGAAATTTTCTCCCCATCCAGTAATATTTAACACTCTACCGCCATCGGAGATAATTTGCCCTTGGGCATTTAATTTAGTACCAGCATGGAACACTTTGGCACCTGATATTTCCGCATCTGGGATACCAGTAATCACCTGACCCTTTTGATAATTACCGGGATAACCAGCTGAAGCTGCGACAACGGTAGCTGCTGCGCCCGATTTCCAAACCAAGGGTGGGATTTGTGCTAATCGCTGGTGAATACAAGCTAGGATCAATTCATCTAAAGGGGTTTCTAATAAAGGTAGAATCACTTGGGTTTCAGGATCGCCAAAGCGACAGTTAAACTCCAAAACACGGAAGTCGCCATTATCTGCAACCATTAGGCCAGCGTACAAAATCCCACGATAGTCAATCCCTCTTTGATTTAAAGCCGAAATGGTATTTTCTAAAACTTCCGTTTGCACCCGTGACATTAGCTCTGGTGTAGCGATAGGAGTTGGTGCGTATGCTCCCATACCTCCAGTATTTTCTCCCGTATCACCTTCACCTATACGTTTATGGTCTTGTGCAGGTAAGAGTGGTCTAATAGTGACTCCATCTGTGATGGCTAAAACAGATACTTCTTGACCCAGGAGGTATTCCTCAATAACCACAAAATTACCTGCACTACCAAACTGTCCTTGAAAAATAGCATCTATAGCCATTTCAGCTTGTGTGAGAGTTTCAGCCACGGTCACACCCTTACCAGCAGCTAAACCATCAGCTTTAATGACTATTGGTATTCCCTGCTGTTGAACATAGATCTTTGCTAAATGGGCCTGGTCAAATACAGCAGCTTTAGCTGTAGGTACCCCTGCTTCTTGCATTAATGATTTAGCCCGGGACTTACTTGCCTCAATTTGCGCTCCATTGCGGTTAGGACCAAATACCATAAGTCCTAGTTCTTGTAAGTAGTCAGTGATGCCATTTGCCAAGGGGACTTCTGGACCAACGACCACCAAGGAAATGTTATGTTCTAGGGCGAATTTGCCTATAGCAGGAAAGTCGTTTACTGATAGGGGTAGGTTTTGACAACCCTTGAGATTTGCAGTACCACCATTTCCGGGTACGCAAACCACCTGATTAACCCGCTCAGACTGTAGCAGTTTCCACGCCAGAGCGTGTTCTCTTCCCCCATTACCAATAACTAAAACCTTCACCTGTTCTAATACCTTTGCCACAAAAATAGATAAAAGTTAGAGTGGATGTACTAGAGCTATTATTTGGCAACAAAAAACTCTCTACTCCACAAGCTGGACTAAATTATAGCACCTCGCAGCACCATTTATTTTTTTTCGGTGACAATTTCAGATTTAAGTAGAGAGGCACAATTATTTGTAGGATGGGTTAGCTGTAGGGTAACCATGGGGGTGTTGGGTTTCATACTTCAACCCAACCTACGTTCATCTTATATTTAATTCCACTGACCCACTTATTGTTGGGCCTCGATGATTGCTTTTTGAAAATCTTTAGTCGTATTACAGATAAATTGTGGATTTAAAATTTGCTCAATTTTGTAACAACAAACATCAGGGAATATAGCCAACTCCATTCCTGTTTCTGCTGCTGCTTCTCGACGAGCATTTCGGTAAGCTTTACTTACCAAGTCAGGAATATACTTTCCTAAACCAGGATTTTCTTCTAACAAATCTTGAAGATCGTCTCGTTGGTTAGCAATTGTGGTAAACCAACTGATAGACCGCTTATCAGCTTGATATTGCCACTTGAGTAAATGGGAGAGTAGAACAATTAAACGACTCTTTAACTCATTTTTTTCACTAATGCCCGTTAACGTTAATTCTTCAGCCAAATTATCCCAATCTAAAACATCGCCATTTCTATGCTTCAACGCTGAAACCTGGTGATTTAACCAGGTTAAGAAATCCGTGATATACAAGGAAGGGTCAGGCATAAAAAATTACCGATTTTACTGTCAGCACTAGTTACCTCAACACCAAGAGTATATCAGATTTGTTGTATAAGTCAAGGGGATATGGCGTTTAGTTTACATTTCTTTGCCGAAAATCAAAGGATGAAGGCCCCTGCATTCATGGATGGGGATTTCAATTTGTTTTGTCGTATTATTTTCTTGAGGTTATTAATCTGAGGAAATAGATTATTAGTCCTACAAATCCTAACTCATTCCACAAAAACTTTCTTAGTTCTCTATGGTTCCTAGGTTTGCGAAATTCCATCAAATACGCATCAAGACTGCGAACGGCAATCGCCTCTTGTCTGTTTCTATCCAGTAAAGTTTGTACCGTTGTGTACTGATCTAGGAGCTGTCTTAAATTTTCTAACCCCCCTGTTTCTAAAATAATTTGACTAATTTGATTATGAACGGCGATCGCCCCTTGTTTGCTTATATCTAATGAAGTCTGTACACTTCTAGATTGATCCAGCAGCTGTCTTAAATTTTCTATTCCTCCTGTTTCCAACAAAATTTGATTAATTTGACCTAGGTTGGACTCAATATTCTCATTGGCTTGATTAATATATCTATAGTGGGTTGCAATTTCCGTGGAAATCCCCCCGTAGGTTTGAATCAAATTTTCCAACCTGGTTTCGGATTCGCTAATATAGGTTTGTAATTGATTATATTGACTAGCTACTTCCTGTGATCTAGTTTGTGCTGCTGCTTCGATAGATTGTAAGTTTTGTTGAATATGTTGTATGTTTCGGTAAGTAAGTTGGGAAGAATTCTCGGCTTGTTGGATATTAGTCAAGACTTGTTGAATATCTGCCCATAAGTTAGGAGTAATACCCAGTTGACTAATTTGATTATAAACGGCGATCGCCTCTTGTTTAATTCTGTCCAACGAAGTTTGTATATTTCTAGACTGATCCAGCAACTGTCTTAAATTTTCTGTCCCTCCTGTTTCCAACAAAATTTGACTAATTTGATTATGAACGGCGATCGCCCCTTGTTTGCTTATATCTAATGAAGTCTGTACACTTCTAGATTGATCCAGCAGCTGTCTTAAATTTTCTATTCCTCCTGTTTCCAACAAAATTTGATTAATTTGACCCAGGTTAGACTCAATATTCTCATTGGCTTGATTAATATATCCATAATTAGTTTCAATTTCCGTGGAAATCCTCCCATAGGTTTGAATCAAATTTTCCAACCTGGTTTCCGATTGGCTAAGATAGGTTTGTAATTGATTATATTGACTAGCTAGTTCCTGTGATCTACTTTGCACCACTGCTTCAATAGATTGTAAGTTTTGTTGAATATTTTGTATATCCTGATAAGTGAGTTGGGAAGAACTATCTACTTGTTGAATCTTAGTCAAAAATTGTTGGATATTTGCCCAGAAATCAGAGGTAATACCTAGTTCAATAATTTGATTTTGAAATGCGATCGCCTCCTGTCTAGTTCTATCCAGTGAAGTCTGTACCGTTGTAGACTGGTCTAGGAGCTGTCTTAAATTTTCTACACCCCCAGTCTCTAAAAGAATTTGACTAATTTGATCATGAAGAGCGATCGCCTCCTGTTTGGTTCCATCCAATGAAGTTTGTGCCGTTATGGACTGATCTAGGAGCTGTCTTAAATTTTCCATTCCTCCTATATCCAACAGAATTTGATTAATTTGATCTAAGTTAGATTCAATATTTTTATTTGCTTGACTGACTTCTATATATTTAGTTTCAATTTGTGTATAAATCTTATGATATTCTTCAAGCTCTTTGATACTAGCCAGGACTTGTTGAATATTCGTCCATAAATCAGGGGTAACACCTAGTTCACTAATTTGATTTGGCAAGTCCCTTAAGCTCTGTAGTTCTGAATTAATCTTTTCAGCGTGATCATAATTAGCAAGACTACGGGTTTCAATCTCTTCCAGGTCACTTTTCACTACTTGTGCATTTTGTAAAGTATCTCTTGCATCTTTTAGGACATCTCTTGCATCTTCAATTGCCTCATTTATCACGTCACATAATTTTTTAAGATCTCTAGCAATATCTAAATCTGTTTTATGTTGAACATTCATCTATTTTTATATTCCTATAGTGAGAACAAGTTTCAGCTGATAGATAGAGTATATCAGCAATTAGGATAGAATGTTTTTAAAAACGGGCGATGTCTAAGCACTCCCCAGATCCCATTTCTATAATCTTTCCCACTCACCGTGCGATCGCCAATAACGCTGGTTAGGGGCTAATCATCTGCACGTTATCGGCATAATTGATACCTTATATGCTATTGTGATGTTGGTTAAATCATTCTGTCGTTTAGCAACGCCTAGATAAGGCTTAATGTGCTGGAGCCAAAAGGCACAGGATATGGAGTTGGCAGGATTTTATATTTTCTCCGGGTCAATACCAAGGGAACGTAGATAAGCAGCTAGTTTTTCTTTTTGTTGGCGTTCCTGGGGTTTCGTCCCTCAACCCCAACCAATGATGCTTAAACTACGCGTCACAGGTGGTTACCGTGATGTGTTTGATGGTCAATTCGGGAGATTATTGCGATAAATCTGATATTCATCGAAAGTCATAAAGTTTCCTGCTTGGTAATCACTACGAGCAGCTTGAATGTCATCAAGATCTTCCGGGGAGTCTTCATCATCAGGGAATAACTCAGCTTCCAACAATTCCCAAAGTTGATGTTTTTCATCAATTCCTAGTGAGGAAATTGCTTTTAACAATGCTGGGAATAGGACATCTACTTTCACAGTATTTTCGGCCATTAAAACTTACCTCCACTTTGATTCTATCTAAATTTATTTGGCACTAATGTACTATATAGACATAGACTCCCAAAGATTGAGACTTAAACCTCATGGACATATATGCTGTAATTTTCCACATCTATAAATATTGTAGAATGTAGATCTATACTGTATACACATCTCTTCTATGCCTACATTGAACCAGAAGAATAATTAATTTTCTATCATCAATTTCGTAGCGAACGCGATAATCACCAATGCGAATACGATATTCATTTTCATGTCCTCTCATTGTCATGACTCCATGGGGACGAGGATCTTGCCTAAGTCCTTCAATTCTGGGAGCGATCCGATCATAGACATCTCTTGGCAAAGCATCTAGCTGTCTTTGCACACGTCTAGGTACAACTATAGTGTAAATTTTATTAATGTGGGACATGGTGATTAATGTAATCGTTGTGACTTGTATTCATCAAAAGTCATAAAGTTTCCTGCTTGATAATCATTATAAGCAGCTTGAATCTCATCAAGTGATTCTAGCAAAAGCTCACTTTCTGAGATACTTTCGATCGCCATCTGACATAAATTAGACACTGGGGACAAATTATGGAAATTATTGTTTGATATTAGACTGCTAAATGGATAGTCTGCGGGAAACTGCTGACCTAAATTCATTCTTACACGAGCTGCTTCGTAGGGTAAAAACCTATCCTCAAGATCTTGAGCTATGGCATTAATGATACGGTTATAAGCATTGGCCATGGTTCTCTTTAATTCATTTGCTTGAGTAATAGCATCCCAAAATCGGCGGGAACTTCTCAGAAGTAAACACTTTATGGCAATCCTATTATAAAAATCGGTAATATTGTTATCAGCTTGCTTCAATTCCCTGTCCAAAAAATCTGGGTTACACTGGGATAATCTTGCTATTAACTTAGATTCAATTTCATTGATTCTATCATCTGCAGCTGTGCGAAGAACGGTATACATATCCCAATGTATCAGTGGGGGATCGGAATTTACAGCATCATTAATTAACCGGTCAACCGCATCCACATCTTCTGATAAATCTTCAGCACCAGATAACTCGGAAATCCAACTAATCAAAAAGTTACCATCCATGGAGGTATACCAATCACAGTTGGTAAATTGATCTCTTTCTCCTAACCTTTCCAATTCCTCAGGGGTTGCTATAATTAACAGTCTAGATTTTGCCCGGGTGGCGATGGTATACCAAATATTAGCCTCCTCAAAGGAGGGTTTACCTTCACCTTGAAATATCAAAAAACCAATGCAAGCATCAAATTCTCTTCCTTTGGCTTCCTCAGCTTTCAGATAACTAATTCCAGGTAAGTAGTTTGCCATAAGCTCATGATTATGTTTATAAATTAAATGAACTTGGCGCGATAACTTACGCAGTAAATATCTGTCATCCTGCTGGGTTGAAGCACTAATGTTGTCACTTAACTGCTGGAGAAAATTTCTAGCATCATCCATGGAGTCAACTTTTAATATGGCAACTTTTTCACCTATTTCAAAAGCATTTTCTGGATTGGAAGGATCAGGAAGGTGTCTACCACCAGCATTGGCGCTCTTGGCAAAATTGTGCAATATTTCAGCAAATTCCAGTATTTTTTGGGTGTTGCGGTAGTTGTATTGAAGATGAATTCGTTGGTTAAGATGTAGACTTCCCCAATCAAAATCAACCGGTTTAATCCGTTGATTCAGATCACCTAGTAACCAAATTATAGGTGGTAAAAATTGGTTCCGCCACCTTGAGAGCATTTGTATAACGTCATCTAATTCTCTAAGTAAATAATCCTGTGCTTCATCAAAAATGAACAGGGTCTGTCTTGTTATCTGTTCGGGTGTCATTATATCTGTGAGATCGAGTTCTTGAGTTGTTTTTCTCAAAGCGTCTAACCAAACTAGTTTGTTGTTGAGATGTTTTTTATATCCTTCCCTACCTTGCTTAATTTTTATTAATTTTTTAACTCTCAGTTCGTTGTTTCTATAAATGGGATTTTTTACGTTTATACTATCTCTTTCATAAACAAAGCTTCTGTATAGTGTCAAGTCGTGTTCTGAGAGACACTCATTATTATTAATAACATGGATCCTTCTGGCCTCTTTAGTAAGAGCATCTAATTCTTCTTCATTGGTGGCAACCTGATTATGTAGTTCAGAATTTACACTTCTATGCCATTCTTGAAAAGTACCAACAAAGAAAAATTGATCATCTTTTAGATCAAGTTCTTTAATACAGGTAAATTGTTTCACTTCCTCACAGAGAGCAGGTGGTAGAATTAGGATGATGTTCCAACCTTGTTGTGGTTGTATGTATTGGTTACAAGCGAATAGTGCAGCACAAACTGTTTTACCCGTACCTGGTGCACTCTGCAACAACAAGCTGGGAATTATTTCGTCCCTCCTTTCCCTCAAATTTTTAGTCAATGTGTTTAGGTGACTATAAATTGTTCTATGTTGTTCTGGGGTGAGAATTGGTGAATAAAGATAGCCACCATAAACAAACTGATACCAGGATGAGTAATTTTGATCGGATACCCTATATGTGGGAATACTCTCTACTCTGTCTTCTGGTAGATCAAGAATATCTGACCAAGCTAGGGGATTATCTAGGTTTCGATTCCTGTTGATTTGTTGATAAACCTTGTCTCTTCTTCCCACCTTAACAACCAGAAAATCATTATTTTCATCTCGTCTCCAGATTACTCTGATGTCATTTTGCCTGGTACGACATAAGTTTCCATAACCTTCTAGTTGTTTACAATCACCAGGAAGATCTTCACTAAAACCCTTAATTATGTTCCTAACAGTTTCTAGATCTTCATGGTATAGCTTCTGCATTTCCTTGAATGCTCTCTTGACAATTTTTACTTGTGCCATTAGTTTATTGTATATTGTATGGAGGATAATATATACACTAACATAAATGACTAATGTTTTATTCAATGCACCAGTGAAAGTCTACCGAATGTCAACGCCTGAACATCAGTGTCCTTGGGGACTACGAGCAATTAACTTGCTAATTGAGCATGGCATTCCCTTTGAGGATATTCTGCTGCGTTCACAGATAGAAGTTGATGCTTTTAAGGCACAATACGGAGTTTCTACCACCCCCCAAATCTTTATTGGAGATCGGCGCTTAGGTGGATATTCAGATCTTGCCAAGTATTTTTCCGTGCAAGCAATCACTCCTGAGTACTCCTACACACCGGTGATTGCTCTATTTTCCACCGCAGGATTAGTAGCACTTTCTACCTCCTTGGGACTAACTGGATTTATGGGTATTTCCCTTTCCATGCTGGCCTCCTTGAAATTGATGGATATTGATAGCTTTACCACCAGCTTTAAGAAGTATGACCTAATTACCCAGCGGTTCTACCACTATGGCAAACTTTATCCCTTTGCGGAGCTGGCCATTGGTTTGGGATTTCTATCGAATATAGCGCCACTATTTACCGGAGTTGGCTCATTAATATTGGGCATGAGTGGTATTGTGTCTGTTTTCAAGGCCGTATATATAGACAAAATGGCATTGAACTGTGCCTGTATTGGTGGAAATTCCAAAGCGCCCTTGGGAATTGTCAGCTTTGCAGAAAATGGCATTATGACGATTATGGGTGCTATGCTGATTTTTTCATCGCTCAGTCCCCAGTCCGTAAAATCTATGGTTTCCCCCAACACGGTTTCACCGGAAATTGGTTATCACCAACCACAAAAATTAGCTTGTGCCTTACCGGGTGACAAGGGGGTTGAAGATGAGATGTGGCAATAATTTGAGAAAATAAGGGGGTAAAAAAATAGGGGCAAGGGAGCCCCAAAACAACAAAATGTTACCACAATCATATCACAAAATTTTCCGAAAGCATTTGAGTGAACAGCAGTATTTGACATTGGAGATATTGTTATTATTGATACAAGCTTATCGCCAAGTAAAACTGTCAAAATTGGCGAGTTTGTTTCCCCAACCAATTAAA
>NZ_LMVE01000020.1:0-1301 GCF_001432185.1 Cylindrospermopsis sp. CR12
CCTTTCTGATTAAGCAGTGTGGAAATTACTTGTTTGAAAAATGCAGTAATTTGACTATGCAGTTATGTATACGGTAGAAAGACAATTGTACGAATCCTTATTGGGAAAAAGGGTTTCTGACTCTCATTGGTCGAACCTCAAAAAAACTGCCCAAGAAGCAGACCATGTAATTACTCTAGACGAGCCTCCAGAGCTATCACAAAATAAGGAAATTAAGTAGTCGTGCAAAATAAATTGCCGACTATAAACATAAAGTGATAAAGTATCTTATGAACAGTAATAAACAGGAACAATTATGCGATTTATTAGAGATTTAACTTTTGATACTGCCAAATTATTAAATAGAATATATAAGGAAAGTAGACATTATCAAGTTAGACAAAGAGCGCATTGTATTTTATTGAGCTATAAAGGAGTGACAATTCCTGAATTAATTGAATTTTTTCAAGTGAGTAGGAGAACAATATATAACTGGATGAATGATTGGGAAGAGAGAAGATTATTAGGATTATATAATCGAAAAGGAAGGGGAAGAAAAGCAATTTTCAATGAAGGACAAAAGCAAAAAATAAAAGAATGGGTAAAACTCTACCCTAAAGACTTAAAAAAAGTATTGAACGAAATTCAAGAAGAATGGGGAATTACAGTTAGTAAAGATACAATAAAAAGGGTATTAAGAAGTATGTCAATGACATGGAGGAGATTTCAAAGGGGATTGGCAGGAGAGCCAGATCCATTGGAATATAAGGAAAAAGAATTAGCACTTACCAAACTAAAAGAACAAGAAAAATGTGGAGAAATTGATTTAAGATATTTAGATGAAAGCGGATTTTGTTTAACACCCTATGTACCTTATGGATGGCAAAAAAAAGGAGAAAATATTCCTATAAAAAGTGGTCGTAGTCGTAGATTAAATATACTAGGTTTAATGAATCGCTATCAAGAATTAGATGCCTATACATTTGAAGGAACAATTACCAGTGAAGTGGTTATATCTTGTCTTGATAAATTTGCGGAAAACCTTCCGATAAAAACGTTTGTGGTTATGGATAAAGCATCATTTCATAGAAGCAAGAAAATCCAGGATAAAATTAATGAATGGCAACAGAAGAATTTAGAGATTTTTTGGTTGCCATCCTATTCTCCCCAACTAAATTTAATAGAAATTCTCTGGCGATTTATGAAATATGAATGGATAGAAATGGATGCTTACTCTAGTTGGCAGAATTTAGTTAATTATGTTGAAAAAGTCATTCGAGATTTTGGCAAAGAATATGTAATTAATTTTGCATAACTACTTA
>NZ_LMVE01000021.1:0-209713 GCF_001432185.1 Cylindrospermopsis sp. CR12
CAGATACTGGTAACACCTTCACCTATAGCCTAGTTACGGGAACAGGTTCTATCGATAATAGTTCCTTCACCATAGATGGTGGTCAACTGAAAACTGCTGCTGCCTTTAATTTTGAAACCAAAAACAGCTACAGCATTAGAGTTCGCAGCACAGATCAAGGTGGACTGTTCTTTGACAAAGAGTTAACCATTAATGTTACCAATGTTAATGAAACACCCACGGACCTGACTCTATCAGCTACTAGCATTGCAGAAAATCAAGCAATTGGCACAGTGGTAGGTAACTTCTCTACCACAGACCCAGATACTGGTAACACCTTCACCTATAGCCTAGTTACGGGAACAGGTTCTATCGATAATAGTTCCTTCACCATAGATGGTGGTCAACTGAAAACTGCTGCTGCCTTTAATTTTGAAACCAAGAACAGCTACAGCATTAGAGTTCGTAGCACGGACCAAGGTGGACTGTCTTTTGAGAAACAGTTAACCATTAATGTTACCAATGTTAATGAAGCACCTAGCTTTGCTAATACCACTGCTACCTTCTCCACAGCGGAAAACAGAACTACTGTAGGAATCATCACTGCTACCGACCCAGATGCAGGCGACACCCTTACCTACAATCTCTCCGGTGCAGATGTGGCCAAGTTCAACATTGATAATACAACCCGGTCACTGACTTTTAAAACTGCTCCTGATTTTGAAGCGCCAGGTAGTGTAGCAGGAACTAACACCTACAGTGTGACCGTTATCGCCACCGATGGAGGGGGCCTAACTGCTACCCAAGCAGTTACTGTTAACGTCACCGATGTGGATGATACCCCTCCTGATGCTCCCCAAATTATCAATTTCATAGATAACGTGGCGCCAGTTACAGGAACCTTTGGCAACGGTACTACCACAGATGATCTCACCCCGACCCTGAATATCAAAGCGGAAGCAGGCAGTTCCGTACGGATGTTCCGTAATGGTCTTACCTATGGTGATGCTACTGCTGCCAACACTCCTGGGGATTATACCTTCACCACTGCTAACCTAGCTCCAGGAACTTACGATTTCACTGCCCGTGCTACGGATGCTGCGGGTAATGTCAGCTCTCTTTCCAACCCATTTACTCTGACTGTTGGTCTGCCTGGCTATCAGCGGTATAACTTTACTTACCGCTACGGTAATGGCGATAGCTATAGTGGTTATGTGTATGCTCCAGTGGGAACCTACACCCAGGGTCAAAACATACCTGTTTCCAATCGGAATGAAACTGGTCAAACAGGATCCTACACCATTGACTCTTTTGGAGAAATTACCACTAACATTTCCTTTAACAACCTGGTTTACCTTACCAGCTACAATGACGCTGATACAGGATTTGGACCAACAACTAATATATGGCCGCCACAGGGTACAGTTAGTGGTTTCTCTGGTTTGGGTTCAGAATATGGTTTTGCATACGATGCTAACTTTTTCAGCTCTGACCCTTATTTTAGCAACTTCTTTGAAGCCGATATAAGAAGTAATAATGTCTTCTTTGAATTTACTTATTATTATGGCGAAGACACAAATAATGACTATTACAAGGGCTATGGCTATGCCAGTCGAGATTACATTAACGCTCCAGGGCGATACCTTGCTATAAATTCAAAACCCAATGATACGGGTAAGACTGGTTATTATCAAGTCACTTCTGTTCAGAATAGCTTCGATTTTGGTTTAAGGAACATTAACACTTATATTTGGGTTAATGAGTATTTTGATATTCAAACTGACCAAGATGGAATTGGCACAGGGGGCTATGGAAAAGCCAATTATATTTGGTCCTATGGTGGTAACAGGGGTTTAGGTAGCGAAGAAGGCTATGCCTATAATTTAGGATTTGAGGGTGGTGATAATCAGTTTAATCATATCAATTCCGCAGATATTGCCACCACCAAGACTTTTCTTTCTATTCGTAACCCAGGGAATGCATGGCTGCAAACTCGTTTTGAAGGCAATCAAGGAACCCCCACAAACTACACCTTTGAAGTTGTCCGCCAGGGTAACCTGAATTCAGCCCTGAGTGTCAACTGGAATACTCAAAGCTTCTTCTTCCCGAATGCTGATGCTAACGATTTTGTCGGTAGCACACTCCCTTCAGGAACGGTTAATTTTGCACCGGGGCAATCCACTGCTCCTTTGACTATCAGCGTTCAAGGGGATAATACCATTGAATTTGCAGAATGGTTTCAAGCTGTTATTAACAACCCAGATCCTGCATCGATCTCGCTTTCACAAAATTATGCCCTGGCACGGATCTTAAATGATGATGGTCTATTCTGGGGTTGGGGTTTTGGAGATCCTCACTTGGTAACCCTAGATGGACTGGCCTATGACTTTATGGCAGTGGGCGAATTTGTCCTAGTGGAAACAACCCCTGGGTCCGATAACCCCTTCCAGGTGCAAGTCCGCTATGAACCGTATCCTGGTTCGGAAGTGGTGTCTATTACTACTCGTATGGCTGTTAAACTCGGTGAAAGACGGATTGAGTTGCAGCTAGGGTCAGACCAGCTCTTGGTGGATGGAGTAATTGTATCCATTGACCCTGCAGATATAAATGGCGATGGTAATATTGACCCTGCAGAGGGAGGTGTGGATATAAATGGTGATGGTAATTTTGATATACAGCGGAGGGCAATTACTAATGGCAACGAATACACCATTACCCTAAACGATTTAGGAGAGCAGGTTAGAGTAGAGATTTACGATGCCTTTATGGATGTAAATGTCTTAGTTGCTGAAAGTCCTACAGGTAGTACTCGAGGATTTAGAGGATTACTGGGCAATCGGAACAACGATAGGACAGATGATCTAACCGGGCGAGATGGCACCCTCTATTCTCAGCCAGTCAGTTTTGAGAATCTTTATGGAGCCTTTGCCAATAGTTGGCGGTTAGATGCGGTAGGTACAAACAATGGTAAGGATTCCCTTTTCTCCTATGGTGTGGGAGAAAGATTTGGCGGTTTTGACCGCAGTAATTTCCCTCAAGGCGTTATTGACCTGAACCAAGTTCCTGCAGATTTATTAACAGCAGCACGCACTGCTGCTGCAGGAATTACCGATCCTGTATTACGGGATGCAGCCATTTATGATTACCTCTTAACGGGAGAAAGATCTTTTATTCAAGGTGCGCAGGCGTCTCCAGATGAACCTGAAGGGAAGACTGCTCCAGCAGAAGCTCCAGTTATTACTTCCGTTGGTGTAGGGGCTACTCCATTATCTATTACAGAAGGAAACAGCGCTTCACAAGATGTTACCTTCCGGGTATGGCGCACCAACCCCAGCGGTAATCTCACAGTGGACTACAGATTGGAGGGGTCCATTAATGCTGGTGATTTATCTCCTGGTACTCCATTGTCTGGTTTAATCAACTTTGCAGATGGGGAAACGGAAAAGCTGGTGAAGGTCACCGTATTAGGAGACACTCTCATTGAAACTGATGAACAGTTAGTAATGAGGATAGAGACTCCTAATATAGGCTCAGTAATGGTAGCAGCGGGACAAGCAGCAACAACTATTATTAGTGATGACTTGCCACCAGTAACCATTGGAGTCATTGCTGGAAATGACATTTTGAATGCAGCCGAAAAAGCAGCGGGTGCTGTTATTACGGGAACTGCAACCGGACTAGCTCAGGTACAAGTCACCATTGCTGGACAAAGGAAAACAGTAAACGTCAATGGTGGAAACTGGACTGCTAATTTTACACCCCAGGAGTTGCCAGGAGATGGTTCATACAGTGTTGAGGCCATTGGCATTGCTCAGTCCGGATCCCAAACCATCCCAGCTTCTCGTACTCTGTTATTAGATACCACCCCACCCAACGCCCCTGTCATTAATCCGGTTACAGGTGACGATATCATCAACCCTCCAGAAAGATCAAGTGGCATTACCATTACAGGAACTGCAGAGGCCAACTCCCGAGTTCGATTGACCTTTGGTAATGTGACACGCACGGTCACCGCTATTAATGGCCAGTGGTCAGTGAATATTAGCGCGGGTGAATTACCTAGTGAAGGAATACTTTCTTTACTGGCAACTGCCACAGATACTGCTGGTAATACCAGTGCAGCGATCGCACGGGAAGTGAGACTTAATAGGGCTCCCAGCTTTGCCAATACCACTGCTACGTTCTCCACTGCAGAAAACAGCACTACTGCGGGAATAATTACTGCTGCTACCGATCCAGATGCGGGAGATACCCTCATTTATATCCTTTCTGGAGCAGATGGGGACAAGTTTAACATAGACTCTTCTACCCGCTTACTCAGCTTTAAAACTGCCCCTAACTTTGAAGCGCCAGGTAGTGCAGCAGGAACTAATGCTTATAGTGTGACCGTCACCGCCACTGATCGTGGGGGGCTAACTGCCACCCAAGCAGTTACCGTTAACGTCACCGATGTGGTGGAAATTGGCAACCCACCAGTGATAACCAGTGGATCCACTTTCTCCATCGCGGAAAACAGCACCACAGTGGCAACTATTATCGCCACCGATGTAGAAAGTAGCACCCTTAATTACAGCATTAGCGGGGGAGTAGACCAGAACTTGTTCGCCATCGACCCCACTACGGGAGTTCTGAGATTTGTTACTGCTCCTAACTTTGAAGCCCCGACAGATGTAGGAGCTGATAATCGCTACAACCTGCAGATCCAAGTCAAAGATAGTGATAATAACACGGTTACCAAGGACTTGATTATCACTGTTACCGACGTTAATGAAGCGCCCAGCTTTAATACTCCTACTGCTACCTTCTCCACAGGGGAAAACACGATTCTTGTGGGCAGTGTAGTCGCCACCGATCCAGATAGGGGAGATACCCTCACCTACACCCTTTCCGGTGCAGATGCAGGCAAGTTCGATATTGATTCTACCACCCAGTTTTTAAGCTTCAAGACTGCTCCCAATTTTGAAGCACCAGGCAGTGCAGCAGGGAACAACACCTACAACGTGACCGTTACCGCTAGGGATGGTGCTGGCTTAACCACTAACCAAGCAGTTACCATTAGTGTCACCAATGTTAATGAAGCACCCAGCTTTGCTAATCCCACTGCCACTTTCCCTGTAGCGGAGAATAGCACTAACGTAGGAACCATCGCTCCTGCTACCGACCCAGATGGTGGGGATATTCTTAACTACACCCTATCGGGAACAGACGCAACCAAGTTTAATTTTAATACCATTACTCGCGCCCTTAGCTTTAAAACTCCCCCTGATTTTGAAGCGCCAGGTAGCAACACCTACAGTCTGACCATTACCGCCACCGATGTTAGAGGTTTAAACGCTACCCAGACAGTTACCGTTAATGTCACCAACGTTAATGAAGCACCCACCTTCGCTAATCCTACTGCCACTTTCCCTGTAGCGGAGAATAGCACTACTGTAGGAACCATCGATCCTGCTACCGACCCAGATGCGGGGGATACCCTCACCTATACCCTTTCTGGAGCAGATGCAGGCAAGTTTAATATAGACTCCTCAACCCGCTTACTCAGCTTTAAAACTCCCCCCAACTTTGAAGTACCAGGTAGTGCAGCGAGAAGCAATACTTACAGTGTGACCGTTACCGCCACCGATGTTAGAGGTTTAAACGCTACCCAAGCAGTTACTGTTAACGTCACCGATGTCCCAGAAGTTGGCAATCCACCGGTGATAACTAGTAGCTCCACCTTCTTCGTGGCAGAAAACAGCACGGCAGTGGGAAATATTATCGCCACTGATGCGGATGGTAATACCTTGACCTACAGCATTAACGGGGGAGCAGACCGGAGTTTGTTCAACATCAATAGCACTACGGGAGCTTTGAGCTTTGTTACCGCTCCTAACTTTGAAGCCCCAACCGATGTGGGAGCTGATAATCGCTACAACCTGCAAATCCAAGTTACGGACGGTAATAATCCAGTTACCCAGGATCTGATTATCGATGTCACCAACGTTAATGAAGCACCCACAGACCTGACTTTATCAGCCACCACTATTGAGGAAAACCAAGCAAGTGGCACAGTGGTGGGTAACTTCTCTACCACAGACCCGGATGCTGGCAACACCTTTACCTATAGTCTAGTTACGGGAACAGGTGCTACCGATAACAGTTTCTTTACCATAGATGGTGGTCAACTAAAAACTGCTGCTGCCTTTAACTTTGAAACCAAGAACAGCTACAGCATTAGAGTTCGGAGCACCGACCAAGGTGGACTGTTCTTTGAGAAACAGCTGACTATTGGTGTTAATGATGTTAATGAACCACCTGTTTTCTCTGCTGTCTCCTTCCCTGTTCGTGAAAATAGTAAATTAGTTGGTAGAATCAGTGTTCAAAATCCGGAACCGGAAGACGTTATTACCTTTGCCCTAGCAGGAGTTGATGCTAAATTGCTGTCCATTGATTCCCAAGGTAACTTGACGTTTAATAAAGCACCAGACTTTGAAAAACCCGAGGATGAGGATAAGAATAATATTTACCAAGTACAAGTCACGGTCGGAGATGGTAAAACCCCTCCCGTAACCCGAGATATCGATATCAAGGTTGAAGATGTCAATGAAGCACCCGCTGCTATTGGTGACTTTTTAGCCATTGTTGGAGATACTAGCGGATCCATTGAACCTTTGAAGAACGATACTGATCCTGATAGCGGTGATAAACTGAAAATTATTGGCGTAACTGACGGTAAACAAGGTAAGGTGGAAATTATTGGCAATCAGCTAAAATACACCCTCTCGGATGCTGCATATATAGGAGATGATGTTTTTAGCTATACTATCTCTGACCAAGGAAATTTAACAGCAACTGCAAACGTCAAGGTTAATGTGACCGGAACAAAAGTTGTAGTAAATTCGGGCGTAATAACAGATGTCCAACCTGGTGACCCCTTAATTCCTTCAGAAGCTGGTTCCCTATCTGGTATTGTTAATAATGTGTCCTTCAATTTCCGTGCTGGCTACAATCCAACTCAAGCAAGGGATATTCTGCAAAGAACTTTAGGTCGCACTGATGCAGCCTTTAATAACCTATTTGGTCTTTATGAAATAGATGATGCCACAGGTACAGTTGATGGCATCGCTCCAGGACAACCTGGCTATGCTAGGGCTGCTTTAAACAGAGCAGTATCTAGTTTTGCAGTACGAGCTGGGGGTTCGGGAAATGGCATAACTGGAAATGTGGTTGTGGGCGGGGATAAATTTTACGCTCCCTTCGTCATTGCCAATGGTGGTAACTTGTTCGGTAGTATGCAGGATGCTATTAACACCTTCTTCCAACTCAATGCTGATAATAGTCGAGCCACCGCTGAAAACTATACCTCTTTCCCAGTTGCTTACTTTAGCTTTGGTGCAGCTAACCCAGATGGTGCAGCTCACATCAAGAGCTTTGGCAATAATATCTTTGGATTCGAAGATTTACCCGCTGGTGTAGGGGTCAATGATTACGACTTCAATGATACGGTCTTCTCCTTTGGTTAATATGTCGATGTTGGGTTTAATATTAAACTCAACCTACAATCAACACCGACAAAACCAGTCGTTTTTTAACCGACTTTGGCTTTCAGACAGGGAATTCATTCCCTGTCTCCCCCACGGACAGTCTCTTGACATTTGCTGTAGACCAAGTCATAATGTTATGGGTTAAATATAAGCAAACTCACCTGTGACAACAGCTTTATCTTGGCAAAAACGAGTCGGTAATCAAAGGGACTGGGTATGGAGAGGTTGGCAAATCCGCTATACTTTTATCCGCCCTGTGAATCACCACCAAACTGCAACTCCTTTAATCTTGCTACATGGCTTTGGTGCTTCTATTGGTCATTGGCGACATAATTTAGAGGTGTTGGGAAAACACCACACGGTTTATGCTCTGGATATGCTGGGTTTTGGCGGTTCTGAAAAGGTTCCCGCTAATTACAGTGTCAATCTGTGGGTGGAGCAACTTTATGATTTTTGGCAGACTTTTATCCATCATCCTGTAATATTAATAGGTAACTCTCTTGGTTCCCTAGTTACCCTAGTAGCAGCAGCAGTTCATCCCGATATGGTTCAGGGTATGGTGATGATGAGTTTACCCGATCCTAATCTGGAACAGGAGGTTTTACCACCTTTTCTTCATCCCCTGGTGAGGGGAATTAAGGGTATATTCGCCTCTCCGCTGTTGCTCAAACCCCTATTCAATTTCATTCGTCAACCAGCTGTGCTCAGACGCTGGGCTGGTCTTGCTTATGCCCACCCCCAAGCTATCACGGATGAGTTAATTGATATTTTGGCAGGACCACCCCAAGATAGAGGTTCTACTCGTGCTTTTATCGCCCTGTTTAAAGCCTCTATTGGTGCAGAATTTAGTCCTAGCGCTAAGACTCTATTACCCAATTTAACCATTCCTATGCTGTTGATTTGGGGAGAAAAGGATAGATTTATCCCACCTAAATTGGCTTCTGAATTTGCTAAATATAATGATAAGTTAGAAGTGTTATATTTACAAGAGGTGGGTCATTGTCCCCATGATGAGTCACCTGAACTGGTTAATCAGGTGATTTTAGGTTGGATTGCACATAATTGCCCTGAGTAATACAAATGTGTTTAATTCACATCTTCATTAAACAACCAGTGGATAAATTTTTTCTAGTTGCTCTTTTTAGTAATTGCCCGATGGTAACTTGAGATCAGGTGAAAAATGAAAAAGCAACTCAGTTTAAAGCAGTGGGGAGACTAACGTGACTTCTGGATTTGATTACGATTTAGTGATTGTTGGCGCAGGTGTGGGCGGACATGGTGCGGCTTTACATGCTGTCCATTATGGTCTGAAAACGGCTATTATTGAAGCAGCTGATATGGGTGGCACTTGTGTTAATAGGGGTTGCATCCCTTCTAAGGCTTTGTTGGCAGCATCGGGAAAAGTGCGCGAATTGCGTGATGCTCACCATCTTCAGTCCCTGGGAATTCAGTTGGGAGGAGTCTCCTTCCAGCGAGATGCGATCGCCCAACATGCCAATAATCTTGTTAGCAAAATACAAGGGGATTTAACTAATAGTCTCAAGCGTTTGGGTGTAGATATTATTAGGGGTTGGGGAAAGTTAGCTGGGCCACAAAAGGTGAGTGTGGTGACAACTGGAAGTGAAAAAATCATCACTGCCCAAAATATTATTCTTTCTCCCGGTTCAGTTCCCTTTGTCCCTCCTGGAATCGAAATAGATGGCAAAACAGTATTTACCAGTGACCAAGGGGTAAAATTAGAGTCTTTACCTGATTGGATTGCCATTATTGGTAGTGGTTACATTGGGTTGGAATTTGCCGATATTTATACGGCTTTAGGTTCTGAGGTAACAATGATTGAAGCCGTGGATATATTAATGCCAGGATTTGATCGGGATATTGCCAAACTAGCAGAAAGGGTATTAATTACCTCTCGTGATATTGAAACTAAGGTAGGTATTTACGCTAAGAAAATTATTCCCGGTTCCCCGGTTGTAATTGAATTGGCAGACTTCCAAACTAAAGAAGATGTGGAAGTGTTAGAGGTAGATGCCTGCTTGGTAGCTACAGGACGTATCCCTGCCACTAAAAATCTGGGTTTAGAAACCGTGGGTGTGGAACTGGATAAACGGAACTTTATTCCTGTCAATGATGGTATGCACATACTTGCTGGTAGTGAAATTGTTCCTAATCTCTATGCGATTGGCGATGCTAATGGTAAAATGATGTTGGCTCACGCTGCTTCCGCTCAGGGAATTATTGCAGTGGAAAATATCCTCGGTAGAAACAAAAAGGTAGATTACCGTAGCATACCCGCTGCTGCATTTACCCATCCAGAAGTTAGTTATGTGGGTCTCACAGAAACAGCAGCTCAAGAATTAGGTTTGGCTCAAGGTTTTGAAATTGGCACTACTAAAAGCTACTTTAAAGGTAACTCTAAAGCTTTAGCAGAAAACGAAGCAGATGGTATAGCCAAGGTGATTTATCGTCAAGACACTGGGGAAGTATTAGGCGTACACATTTTCGGTGTACACGCTTCCGATCTGATTCATGAAGCATCCTCCGCTGTAGCTTATCGTCACTCTGTTAAAGACCTAGCCTATCTAGTTCATGCCCATCCCACACTTTCAGAAGTTTTGGATGAGGCCTATAAACGAGCGATCGCCAGCTAGAATATCCAACCATAGGGGAGAGGTCAATCCTCCCCTAGGTGTTAAACCCTCTCCTGTTTTAACTTCATGCAAATACGTCGTCGTTCTCCCAGTCCCGCAATAGACGTTTCTATAGTGCGCTACCAAGTCGTTCTAAAGGACGCATCGCCAAATAACATTTTAGAAGAAATAGTTTGGTCAAAAGAGATAGAAGTAGAACAAAGGAGGGACAAGGTACCTCTAAGGGAACTGCAAAAGCAGGTTTTAGTTGCACCTCCAACCCGTGATTTTCTAGCTGCACTGCGCCAAAGTAAAACCAAGCCTGCTCTAATAGCAGAGGTAAAAAAAGCATCTCCCAGCAAAGGGGTATTAAGAAAAGACTTTAACCCTGTGGAAATTGCCCAATCCTATGTAGCAGGGGGTGCAAGTTGTCTTTCGGTGTTGACAGATGGCAAATTTTTTCAAGGTAGTTTTGAGAATCTATCATTGATTCGTAGTGCAGTAGATCTGCCATTACTGTGCAAGGAATTCATTATTTATCCCTATCAAATGTACCTGGCCAGAGTCAATGGTGCGGACGCAATTTTATTGATAGCAGCGATTTTAAGTGATCAAGATTTGCAGTATTTCATCAAGATTGCCAAAAGTTTGAAAATGACCGCATTAATCGAAGTGCATAGTTTAGAAGAACTAGACAGAGTATTAAAACTAGATGGAGTAAATTTAATTGGTATAAATAATCGTAACCTAGAAGATTTTTCCGTTAACTTGCAGACCACCGGTGAACTACTCAAACAGAGAGGAAGTCAAATCCAAGAAAGAAATATTTTAGTAGTTAGCGAGTCAGGAATACACACACCAGAGGACATCAGTATAGTAGAAAAAGCAGGTGCATCAGCAATACTAGTAGGCGAGTCCCTAGTCAAACAACCAGATCCGGAATTAGCAATTAAGCAACTTTTTGGAAAGTAAAGAATTATTTAGATATAATCAACCAATGATATGATTGAGAGTTCGTGGAAAATCAAAAACCTAGTAGTGTTAGTGTTATAAACAATTAAGGTAGAAATAATGGAAAACAAATTAATGTTGATGATTCCTGGACCAACTCCAGTACCAGAAGCAGCTTTACTAGCATTAGCCAAACATCCCATTGGTCATCGAACCGGGGAGTTTAGCAACATGATGGGTGAGGTCACAGAAAACCTAAAATGGTTACATCAAACCACTAATGATGTATTAATGCTTAATGTTAGTGGTACAGGAGCAGTAGAAGCAGGAATCATTAACTTTCTCTCCCCAGGCGATCGCATATTAGTGGGTAATAACGGCAAATTTGGGGAACGTTGGGTAGAAGTAGGAGAAGCATTTGGTTTAAACGTAGAAGTAGTAACTGCTGAGTGGGGAAAACCCCTAGACCCAAGCAAATTTGGGGAAATATTAGCAGCAGACAGCAAAAAGGAAATTAAAGCTGTAGTTATCACCCATAGCGAAACCTCCACAGGGGTGATCAATGATTTAGCAGCGATTAACAGCCATGTAAAAGCACACGGTGAGGCATTAATTATAGTTGATGCAGTTACCAGTTTGGGAGCATATAATGTAGCAGTAGACGAACTAGGATTAGACATAGTTGCTTCCGGTTCTCAGAAAGGGTATATGATACCACCGGGTTTAGGATTTGTTTCCGTCAGTGCCAAAGCATGGGAAGCCTATAAAACTGCCAAATTACCGAAATTCTACTTAGACCTAGGCAAATATCGCAAATCCACAGCCAAGAACACCACACCATTTACCCCACCAGTGAATTTAATTGTAGCATTACATACCACCTTGGGGATGATGAAGAGGGAGGGATTAGAATCAATTTTTGCCCGTCACGAGCGGCAAAAAAATGCTACCCGTGCAGCGATGAAAGCATTGAATTTGCCCCTATTTGCACCGGATGAATGGGCCAGTCCCGCGATTACTGCGGTATCAGTACCCGGGATGGAAGCAGATAAAATTCGCTCTTTGATGAAAAAGCGGTTTGACATCGCTTTAGCGGGTGGACAAGATCATTTGACTAACAAGATTTTTCGTATCGGTCATTTGGGATTCGTGAGCGATCGGGATATTCTTAGTTGTGTTTCGGCCCTGGAGGTGGTTCTTGGGGAGCTGGGTTATGAGAACTTTATTCCTGGTGCTGGTGTTGCTGCTGCGGTGAAGGTATTTACCACTATTTAATATATGTGTACTCCCACCATAGTTACCCCAATTTGGTGGGAGAGTTATTATGTACTACTATCCTCTTTGATCTGTTACAGCTTAGGGTGCGGAATGTGGGCTAAAATATTAATAATGTAGGGGTATATTTGACGAAGCAATGCAACGAAAAATTTCATTAAAAAGAGGTATTGATAATACCTCTGTTGAAGCATATTTGGTATATTTGGGACAAAGACACGTTGATGATTATGTAAATGATTGGGTCGAGAAGTTAAGGTTATTTACTCAAGAAGATAAATACTGGGACTGGATGTTTAAATTAAGATATATTGCCAATCAGGCAAATCTTGAAGGTTATGCAGTTGAGTGCGAAAACACAACTCAAGGTTTAATGATAATAGAAACACAAATGCACGGTTCCCGGTTGAATATTGGTAAGAGACTAGTTTATGTTGATGGTATTGCCACTACCCCCACTAACCGAATTGAAATTCAGCGTCCGCCTCAATTCAAAGGTGTTGGTCAAGCACTTTTAAATTTTGCCAGAATTAGAAGTGTTGAGCTTGGGTATGAAGGTAGAGTGGGGTTACATTCTTTACTAAGGTCTGTAGGATTTTATGAAAAACAAAATATGTTTAACTGCGGACCTGATGAAGAATACGATAATCTAGTTTATTTTGAGTATGGGGCATTAAGACGGAGATAAGGTAACAATTTATGAATCATCAACAGCAAAATAATAATTTTCAGGTGAATGAGCCAGTAACAACCCAAGAAGCCATAGATTTACTTTTGGGTGAAGGATGGCTCGATGAGGCTACTCGTATCGAAGATGAAGCCAATTGCACTATTAGTGCTGGTTTAGATTGGGGAAATGTACTACCACCTTTAATGCTTAACCTTCCTTTATTTAGTCGCTTATCAACGCTGCGTGTATCACTTAACCGTGAAATCAGGCTAATAATTGAAACATGGGATTTAGGTGTAGGTACTTCTTCAGCAATAGAGACTGCAAGGAGACGCATTAAAGAAAGGTTGCTATCTCCTCCACCTGAGCTATTACCTTACTTAGAAGCCACCTTGTTGCAAGATAATTTATACTCGGAAGAGTTTATATCTAACCGCGAAGCTCTTAAATCGCTACTTGCAGTACTTCTTACTGATTCTGATAGAGCAGAAATTGCAGAGACAGCTGCTAATTCAATACGCGCACAAGTTATGTCTTTTGAAATTCAGAAACAAAAATGGTAGAGCAGTTGAGAAAACCTTGTATCCAACTGGGTTAATCCCTCTGCTCCCCAGATGTGAGAAATATGCTATTGAATGCGTCATTCCATTGATTACTGGGGTATCAGTACTGCCAATGGAATCAGAATCTCTTTTGTATTTAAAAACTACAGACCCTGACGGTAGCCCACACTAAACCCGTAAGCATTTGAAGAACCCACTTTGAGTTCCAGGTCATCCTTGTTTGAGGTGTAACCACTCAAACCTAAATATTTAAATTCAGCAAAAACATTACCCTTCTTAACAACTTCATACTGGGCGCCTAGCTTTGCTTGATAGGCAAAGGATGTACCATTATCTACAGACACTGGGTTATTTCCGATAGGTTCATTACTAATAAAGCCCAGGCCTATTCCCGCACCAACGTAGGGACTAAATTTGGAACTGCTGAAATGATAGTAGGCATTAAGTAAGGCGGTTGTTACATTTAAATTCCCAGTTACTGAAGTAGGTCTAGTATCACTGGTAGCTACTGTTACTGTTCTTGTCTGGAGATCTAGCTTTCCAGGAACTGGTTTGGATACATCAAGCCCAAAGGAACTACTACCAATTTCTAATTCAGCACGGACATTGTCCCATTGGTAACCACCAGCTATGTTCCACTGGTTGCCAGAATATAACCCAAGGTTATTTTCACTTTCATTTAGTATTCTCGCATTTTGTAAAAGTCTAATAGTGGCTGCATCCGTAGCTTTTCCTTTAGCATTTACATCTCCAGGGAAAGCACGACCAACACTTGCACCGAGATAGAAATAATTACTAGCAGGCAATTGGGAGTTATCGCCACCGGTATACAAAGGAGCAGAACCTGTTGTAGGAGATGTTGTCGTAAAACCGGGGTCAGAAGTTTGAGCCAACAAATTAGACGAGTCCTGATTATCAGTGCTGACTCCCATTAAGTCAGCAGCTTTAGTCGAAACTTCCTCAGCTTTAACCGATGTCGCAAAAGCCAAACTAGCGAGTACCGCAGGAAACCAGAAGAATGAGTAAATTTTCATATTTCAGATGGAGTGTAATTTTTACTTGGAGTAAACAAACACACCGTAATTGATTATCACATTTTATTTCATCTATCTTTAGATAGATATTTGGTCTCAGACATTAAAATGATGTAACTAAATTTAACCAGGTCTAATCCATAACAAAAATAACTTAATAGGTAAATAAATCTTGCGTAAATATATTGAGTTTAGTAATGACCTAAGTCTTAGTTGATTTGTACTTACAAAATAAGATACTTTATATATAATCAGTATTTAGACTCAAAGCCACAATTGGCATAGTTATATATCAATTTTTTAGTATATTAAAATACAGTAAATATAAATATATTTTTATGACAATTAAAAAGCACAATCTTTACTGAGATGTAAAAAAAGCATCTAAATTAATGATGAAATATTCAGGGAGACAGGGAATAAATTCCCTGTCTGAAAGCGCAAGTCGGTTTTCAATCGACTAGTTTTTTCGGTTGGGTTGAGGAACGAAACCCAACAACCCTAATGTCCATACCAATCATTACGCAAAGCGATCGCATTTGCTATCTTTTGAGCTACCATTGCACTTGAAGGGACTTTAATCCGAAATAAGATAATAGTAGCAGGTAATTTTAAACAAAAAGCCAATTCTCCAAAATCCTTTAAACCGAAATAGCGTAAACTTTTTCAGATTTTAGCGAAACATTTGCGTAATTCAGACAAGCTTGTATATTCTTTGACGTTGTTTTTAAAAATTGGTTTAGCACAATTATTGGTAGGATGGGTTAGTGGTGGTGTAAGGGATGGGGATGTTGGGTTTCATGCTTCAACCCAACCTACGCTGATTTTCTATTTAGAGGTTCTAGATGGGTTAGTGGTGGTGTAAGGGATGGGGCGGTTGACTTTCTACTCGACTCCCAACAACTCCACATCAAAAATTAGGGTAGCATTGGGTGGAATTACCCCACCTGCACCACGAGATCCATAACCCAGGTCTGGGGGAATAATTAGTTGACGACGACCACCTACTTTCATGGTACTTAGTCCTTCATCCCACCCTTTAATTACTTGTCCAACCCCTAGCTTAAAGCTGAAAGGTTGATTGCGATCGCGTGAACTGTCAAATTTTTGACCATTCTCTAAAGTACCAGTATAATGAACTGCTACTTTTTGTCCCTTTTGGGGTATTAAACCAGTGCCTTCTTGTAATTCAACATATTTAAGACCGGTAGAAGTAGTGACGGTGTTAGTATCAGACATGTTGTTGCTCGCAGTTAAATTTTTATCTTTTTGATTATTTTCTTGGTCTTGGGTTTTGCTTTCTGTAATGATAGCTGTGGGTGTAGTTTCTGTGAGTTTAGCTGTGGTGTCTTGTTTACCACTATTAATTTGTGCTATTACCAAAGCTGCAACACATACTATTATCAATACAGCACTAATAAAAATACCTTTCAAAATAAACCCTCCCTAACGCCAAAATTTATTTTCCAAATCCCGTATTTGACGTTCTAAGCGGTCAATTCTCCCGCGTAATTCGTCAACTTCGGACTGGCGCGGAACTCCAAAATCCTGCATCATGTTCCGCAGTTGTCTTTGAACTTGTCCTTCCCAGTTCCCCTGTTCTGATTTCAATTGGTTAACAATATCATCCATTAATGTCCCCACTTGCTCAGGATTGAGTTTTCCATCCCTGACCAGTTCATCCCCAACCTGTCTAAGTTTATCTGCTACTAGGGAAGTTGTACCTATTCCCACCATCATCAGTTGTTCTAACCAGTTGTTGTTTTCCATATATGTCTTTAGCTTTTAGGGGAAGGAGGCGAACCAGAACGCCCACCTAGCCCTATTATATATCTATATTCATCAAATAATCGGCAATAAGTTAATGGTATATTTGTACTATTACCTATTGCCAATTACTTATGTAGGTGCTTATTAGCCAAGTGCTTCTGCACCACCAACAACTTCCAGGAGTTCTTGGGTAATTGCTGCTTGACGGGCTTTATTGTAAGAAAGAGTGAGGGAGCTAATGAGTTGACCAGCATTATCACTGGCATTGCTCATTGCTGTCATCCTTGCTGCTAGTTCACTAGCCGCCGATTCTTGTAAAGCTCTTAATAACTGATTGCTCAGATATAAAGGTAACAGGGAATCTAAAATTTGTACGGGGTCTTGTTCAAAAATCATATCCCGGGGTAGGGGTGCTACTGTGCTGGTAACTTTTTCCCGCTCTACTTCAAATTTGCCCCCACGAGTAGTTAGTCGGAATATCTCGTCATCGGGGGTTTCCAAACCTTGAGTATCCAAGGGTAACAGGGTTTGGACTACGGGACGGGAACTGACTAAAGAAACAAAACGAGTGTAAACTAATTCGATTCTGTCTACCTTTTCTGATAAAAACAGAGAAAGTAACTCGTCAGCTATATTTGTAGCTTCGGTAGCAGTGGGAATTTGTTCTAGACCGCTGTAGGTGGCATCAATTTTGTAACCCCGTCGTTGGAAGTATTGATTAGCTTTACGACCTACAATAACAAAGGTAACATCCAACCCCTCAGCTTTTAATTCCTTGGCTCGGTTTTCCGCTCGTCGGATGACGTTGGAATTGTAACCACCACATAGCCCTCTATCACCGGAAACTACTAATAAACCTACAGACTTCACTTCCCGTTTTTTTAGTAGAGGTAGATCTACATCCTCAAATTTTAACCGGATCTGTAAACCATATAGTACCTGTGCTAAACGGTCAGCAAAGGGACGGGTGGCAATTACCTGTTCCTGGGCACGACGCACCCGCGCTGCAGCCACTAGCCGCATAGCTTCGGTGATTTTTTTAGTGTTCTTGACCGACTGAATGCGATCGCGTATTGCTTTGAGATTAGCCATAATTTAGTCCTTAGTCATGAGTTCTTGGTTATTGATGATTAGTCTTGGGAATTACCAATCACCAATCACCAATTACCGATTACACTGTGATTACACCGTAGCTAGAAAAGTCTTTTTGTAATCAGCTAAAGCTTCTTTCAGGGCTACTTCTTCCGCTTCTCCTAGGACTTTGCTGGTTTGCACTCCTTGGTAGTAAGAGTTATTACCACTCTTTAAGTAGTCACGGAAACCTTTAACAAAGCTGGTCACCTGGTTAACAGCTATATCATCTAAATAACCGTTAATACCGGCGTAAAGAATAGCGACCTGTTCAGCAACAGAGAGAGGATCATTTTGGGGCTGTTTCAACAGTTCCCGTAAACGTTGTCCTCGTGCTAACTGATCCTGGGTAGTTTTATCTAGGTCAGAAGCAAATTGGGCGAAGGCTTGTAAGTCATCAAACTGTGCCAATTCCAATTTAATCTTACCTGCTACTTTCTTCATTGCTTTAGTTTGGGCAGCGGAACCCACCCGGGATACGGAGATACCCGGATTCACTGCTGGACGAACACCAGAGTTAAACAGGTCAGAAGAAAGGAAAATCTGTCCATCAGTGATAGAAATCACGTTGGTAGGAATGTAAGCAGAAACGTCACCAGCTTGGGTTTCAATGATAGGTAAAGCAGTCATACTACCCTTACCCAATTCATCACTCAATTTTGCTGCTCTTTCTAATAAGCGAGAGTGAATGTAGAACACGTCTCCTGGATATGCTTCTCTTCCGGGTGGACGACGTAACAGCAAGGACATTTGACGATAAGCCTGAGCTTGCTTAGAAAGGTCATCGTAAATCACTAAGGTAGCTTTACCTTGGTACATAAAGTACTCGGCAATAGTAGCACCTGTGTAGGGAGCCAGGAATTGTAAAGTAGCTGGGTCACTGGCATTAGCTGCTACAACTACCGTATATTCTAAAGCGCCTTTTTCCTGTAGGGTTTGAACCACGTTAGCAACTGTGGAAGCCTTTTGACCCACTGCTACATAAACGCAAACCACATCTTCACCTTTTTGGTTAATAATGGTGTCAATAGCAATAGAGGTCTTACCAGTTTGACGGTCACCAATAATTAACTCCCGTTGACCCCGACCAATGGGAATCATGGAATCAATAGCTGTAATACCCGTTTGCATGGGTTCATGTACAGAACGACGGGCAATAATCCCAGGGGCGGGGGACTCAATTAAGCGACTGGTAGTAGCCTTAATTTCACCTTTACCGTCAATTGCTCTGCCTAAAGCATCTACTACCCGACCGATGAGGGCTTCACCCACACCTACTTGGGCAATTTTAGCGGTTGCAGTAACGGTACTACCTTCTTGAATATTTCTGCCTTCACCCATTAGTACGGCGCCCACGTTATCTTCTTCTAAGTTTTGGGCGATACCAACAGTGCCATCTTCAAATTCTAAAAGTTCCCCGGACATGACTTGTTCTAAGCCGTAGATCCGGGCAATACCATCACCAACTTGTAGTACAGTACCAACATTAGCAACCTTGACTTCTTGGTCATATTGCTCGATTTGTTGTTGGATAATGCTGCTGATTTCGTCAGGTTTAATGGAAATGCTCATGTGCCTATTTTCGGTTTTCTTGTGAGACGGCAGAAGTTTTTGGTAATTGCTAATTGGTAATGAGTAATTGGTAACAGATGAAATCTATCCAAATTCCCCATTTTCCCTATTTAACCACTGGTTAAGCGTAGAGAAAGACGACGTAGTTGACCACGTAAGCTGGCATCAACTACTTGGGAACCTACTTTAATCACTACACCACCAATTAAATCGGTGTCGATTTTAGTTTCAATTTCTACTTCCCGAGCTTTGGTAATAGAAATTACCTTTTCTCTTACTGTTTGTAGTTGTTCATCGGTTAGGGGAATGGCAGAACTAACTTCTGCTAAAACCGTTTGGGTTAATTCCCGCAACAGAATGATATACTGCTGTAAAATTGGTTCCAAAAAGGAAATCCGTCTTCTATCAACTAACAGCAAGATGAAATTTCTCAGGTAGGAATTAACACTTTCCCCCAACAGTTGTCTGAGTAGATTCTTTTTGTTTTCTGGTCGAATAAAGGGGTTATCCAAAAAGTTTTGTAGTTCCCCAGAACCAGAAATCAAACTAATCAAAGTCCGCGCATCTGTGCCGAACTCTTCTGTCAAATTGTTGGCTTTAGCCACTGATAACAAAGCCTGTGCATAGGGCTGTGCTACTTCTGCTGTCGCTGCATTACTTTTCATGGTTCCTAACCTCCCAATTGAGCGATGCTACGGTCAATAATTCTTATTTGAGCATCCTCAGCAATGCCAGCTTTGAGTTCTGCTTCGGCTTTTTGTAAAGCTTGAGCTACCACTTTCTGCCGTAATTGAGAAATTACCCGCTCCAGTTCCGCATTTAAATCGGCTGCCCCAGCAGCTTGCATCTTCTCAACGTCAGCAGCAGCTTGGACTAAAATTGCTTCCCCAGCTGCTTTGGCATTGGTTTCCGCATCAGCTTTAATTCTGTTAGCTTCCACCTGGGCTTGTGTTAGTTTTTCCTCAGCTACCTTTAACTGCTTCGCAGCATTTGCAGCTCTTTCCTCTGCACTCTTAATCGCTGTTTCGATGTTTTCTCGACGAGTTTTTAGGGTATTACCCAATACTTTACGTCCAAAAACAAACAGCACAGTAATAATAATGGCAAGGTTAATTAGGTTGGTCTCAAAAATATTAGTATTTAGACCAATACCGCTATGTTCTGCTCCCTCTGCCAATTCACCCGTGACAGCGGTTGCTTCCGCTATCAATAGTAAAAAAGTCCCCATGTTTTTTCATCCACAACTGCGCAGCCAAATTCAAATTTTCTTGTCAGTGGTCATTCTTCAAATTGATGATTTATGACACCATGACATTTCTGTAAGTTAGTTTTGACCTAATTTAGCGTTGGCTTATTAGATCAGCACCTAACAGCTTCTCCAATATTTGGCGACTGAGGGCATCCACTTGCGCTTCTAAAGAAGCTAAAGCTTGTTGTTTTTGCTGCTCAATTTCACTAGCTGCTTTTTCTCTTTGTGCCTGGGCTTCTTGCTGTGCTGCCGCTATTTTTTGAGCCGCTACTTTTTGCGCCTCTGCTTGAGCTTGAGCAATCACTGCTTGCGCTTGTCTTCTTGCACCAGCTAGTTCTTGTTCATACTGAGCCGCCAGTTTTTCCGCCTGGGACAAACGCTGTTGGGCATCCAATTGATTATTCCGGATGTAGTCATTACGTCCATCAATGGCTTGACCCAATGGTTTATAGAGGGTTGCATTCAATATCAGGGCTAAAACTAGAAACTGAATTGCCATCAAGGGCAAAGTCGCGTCTAAGTCAAACAAGCCCCCTTCCTTGGCAACCTCTTCTACTGCCAACAAGGTGATCCAATGTGTCATTGTTGCTTGTTCCTATGTATGGTTATAGTCCTGAGTTATAACTAGAGGATGAGTTATGAGTTAGTGAGTGATTAATTCAATCCCTAACTCTTAACTCCTAAATCCCATCTTTTGTCACTCAGTCCAATAGACTGGTTACTACTTATGCGAAGGGGTTAGCAAACAACAATACTAGGGCAACTACTAAGCCGTAGATGGTTAGCGCTTCCATAAACGCCAAACTCAGCAATAATGTACCGCGAATTTTGCCTTCTGCTTCTGGTTGACGAGCAATACCTTCTACAGCTTGTCCTGCTGCATTACCTTGACCAATACCAGGACCAATAGCAGCTAAACCAACAGCTAGAGCAGCAGCTAATACGGAAGCAGCAGAAATTAATGGATCCATGATCTTCTTTCCTTACTTTAGAGATACGGTTGATTTGGGAATATAGTGTTAGTAGTCAGCTATCATCTATCAGTTATTGGCGATCAGATGCTATTAATTGGTGAAGCTCCCTCGGTTGACTTTTGACTACCTGTTGTCACCCTGGCACTTTCACCTCTCACCTGTCACCTCATCACTGACTGTTTTTTTTGAGGGGTCTAATGACTTCCCTCATGCTCTTCGCCATGATGATCTTCCATCGCTTCACCAATATAAGCAGCAGCGAGGGTGGCAAAAATTAGGGCTTGAATGGCACTTGTGAATAGTCCCAAGGCCATCACTGGCAATGGTACAAACAGGGGCACTAGTAACACTAGCACGCCAACTACCAGTTCATCAGCTAAAATGTTACCGAATAAACGGAAACTTAGGGAAAGAGGTTTGGTGAAATCTTCAATAATCTTGAAGGGCAACATAAAGGACACTGGTTGCACGTAGTTGCCAAAGTACCCTAAGCCTTTTTTGCTGAATCCAGCATAAAAATAAGCTAAAGATGTTAACAACGCTAAGGCAACTGTTGTATTGATATCGCTGGTAGGAGCGGCCAGTTCACCTTCTGGCAAATGAATTAGTTTAAATGGAACTAATGCTCCGGACCAGTTGGAGACGAAAATGAACAAGAACAACGTGCCCACAAAAGGCACCCAGGGGCGATATTCTTTTTCGCCAATCTGGTTTTTTGCCAAGTCCCGAATGAATTCTAGGGCAAACTCCATTAGGTTTTGAATGCCTCTAGGAATGCGTTTCACATTGCTGCTTGCCAGAATGGAAGCTAGTGTTAATACGCCGATTACAAACCAGGATGTGAGAAACACCTGTCCATGGAGCTTTAGGTTGCCTATTTGCCAGTACAGATGCTTACCCACCTCCAATTCTGCTAAGGGAAAGGAGTAGAAGTTCAGAAAATTGAGCATTTTCTTTCTAATGGGGTCGCTTCTTTCATCTTACTGGAGAAGCGGAGCTTTTTAAGGTTCCCGCAGCTTTGTAGAGTCACAAGACAAAAGCCATCCTGATTACATAGATGATGAGCGTGGCTTTGTAGGTCAGAAATCCCAAGAATATGGGCATGATTTGCAGTTGATTCCACCGTGATGCTAACAATATCAGCACGACTAATAAGGCTAATCGGGTTTTACTCAGCTGTTGTTTCTCTGTGCCTAAACGCTCTACATCTCTGGCCAACATCCTTAGGTAAAGCACTCCCGCACATGCCCCTAATAAATAGTTTAAGGCCATGTTCAGGGAATAAGCAATCCAAACGGCTGTGAAAATTACTGCTGTTAGGACAAGGGTAATGACCAACAGCTCTTGATAGAGTTGGTAAAACTCTTTCATGGCAGAGTTTTTTTGTTCCTCTGGTTTGAGAATCAGGTTGGTCATCGTTTTTTGTTGTCGGAGTGGATACATTTTGTTCTTGATGACAAGCTCACGGAACTTGAAACCAGTTCAACTAAATAGGGTGACTGCTTATTCAGTCAGCTGAATCATACCACGTTAGTGGTAACAATACTTTAGAAAAAACAATTAACTTAATTTTTTTGGCAATTTTTTGCCGGAAGTTGGCAAAGATTGTTCTTGTTTCGCTTACCTTCATCTCCCTCGCCTTTAACAATGCGATCGCACTTCCAATTAAAGGTTGGGACTGAGTATCAATAATTGCTGCTCTATCAATTTCCTGACTCCAGCTAAATCCACTTGACTTTCTACGAGAATTTGTGATATGGTTTGGGAGCCATTACATTTTTCCATGAACTCTAACTCCTGGGGAGATAGATTAATAATCTGGTAGTCGTAATTAAATATACATCGACTGGGAAATCCATCCAGACAAGGGTTTAGTTCTGGTATGGCTGCTAGTAGGGCATGATCATCTTGCCAATGGCTTTTTTCTAAGGGAGGAGAAGTCAGGAAAAACTCGTAGTGGGCAACTTCGGGGTCTAATAGTTCTATGAGGCGATATTGTTCTCTGGGGGATAGTTCTTGGGCTCTTGCCATCAGTTCTGGCGCTCTCCCCAATAATCTCTCCAGATTCCAAAAGCCTGGATTGGAAAATCCTACAAACTCTAACCCAGAAGCATCTATGAGCTGGAATAAAGAATCAATATTATAATCTATTTCCTGGGGATGGACGTACATGTCAGCAAAACACTCGTCCTTTTGATTTTCCCATGACCATCTGGCTTTCTCTCTATTGACAATTCTATTGTTTTCTGGTAGGGTGGCAAATACTTTTCTACCCACTTGCACCCCATCTCCATAATCGCCACGTTTACTTCCTTGGAGAAGTGCGATCGCCTTTTGCATAAGTTGTATTTCCCATCTACCCAATTCACCATAAACAAAGATGTGCATAATTCCTCCTGGTGCCAGTTTACCAGCGAGGGACTGAATACCAGTGATGGGGTCAGGTAAATGATGGAGTACACCAACGGAATTAATCAAATCAAACTTTCCTGGTATTTGGTCCACATCATAAATACTCAGGTGGTGAAATTCCACCCGGTTAGCACCGGAACTTTGACAGCGTTTTCTAGCAACTTCTAGGGTACCTGGACTAATATCTATTCCTACTACATGTGAGTAGGGATTCAAATGTACTAAATATTCCGTGCTAACTCCCGATCCACAACCAGCATCTAAAATCCGGATATCTTGTTTTGAGGGTTTTCTCCCGGTACAGAAGTTATAAGCAGCTAACCAATTCCAGCGCCAATTATATCCTGGTGGTGGTTGGTCTAGAATTGGTTCAGGGGGGAACGGGTAAGTGTCATAAAGTTTGGCTACAGCAGCAGTGATTTGGGTGTCGGACATTGTTAGAGATTAACGCAGCTGGTCCTAGTTTACCAGAAAGTACCCACTACACCAAAGCTTTAAGTAAGGCTTGTAATTTAAGCTGCACCTCAGCAAATTCTCGTTCAGGGTCAGAACCCGCAACAATACCAGCACCAGCATATAATCTGGCACAATTATTGTTAATAAGAGCGGAACGAATACCCACAATAAACTCGCAATTTCCCCTACTATCTAACCATCCTAGGGGTGCAGCATATAGACCCCGATCAAATTTTTCGTAGTGCCTAATTTCCGCACAGGCAATTTCTCTAGTCGCCCCTGCTACAGCAGGTGTGGGGTGTAATTGGGCAACAATTTTTATGGGGTGAACATTATTGGGAACCACAGCAGTAATTGGTGTCCAGAGGTGTTGAATATTTGCCAGTTGTCGTAGTCGTGGAGTTAGGGGTTGGGGAAATAACCCCAGTTGTGATAGTCTCTGACTAATAAAATCAATTACCAGGTTATGTTCGTGTTTTTCCTTGCTACTGTTGACTAATCTATGGGCATTAACTGCATCTTCCTTAGGTGTTTTACCCCTGGGAGCTGAACCAGCTAGTGCATCGGTGATTAGCTGGTGGTCTTGAATGCTAATTAGTCGTTCTGGACTGGCGCCTAGGAAGTTTTCTCCTCGACCATTACTAATACAAAACACATAACAGTTAGGATGTAAGTTCCTTAAATTATTTAGGGATTTTAATAGATTAAACGAACTATATGAATATACATCTAATGTGTCTGCCAAAACAATTTTGCTTAACTGTTTAGCCTCTATTTTTTTGAGAGCTGATAAAACTGAGTTTTTAAAAACGTCCGGATTGTTTATCTGGCTTCTGTGGGAACTTTTGCAGGTAGTCACAGCCATGGGGAGACCATTGGTTAGAGATTGTAAAGTCCTGATTTTATTTTGGATATCTTGGAGTATGTGGTTAACATCAACATCAGCATCAACTAGCTTGTTGATTACTAGAGTACAAGAGGAATTTTTCACAGCTACTTGTAATTTGGGTAGAAAAATTGTCGCTGCTGGAAAGGGATAATTTGAATGCTGGTGCTGTTCAAAAAAACTAAAACTGCAAAAAAAGTGACTACCTGTGAACGGTTCATTAAGATTACCGAAATTAATGATATTTTTTAGACAATCTTTGATAAAATCTTCCGTTTTGTTAAATCTGTTTTGACCATTAATATCTAATTTCTTTATGGCATCAATAGCCACAATGGCTTCCCCTTTACTTTTATTTTCAAAATAAAAGTTCAATGTGTTCCTTTGTCCTAACTTATCTAATACAAATAGGGGATCTATAAAATCAATTGCCAGGGAGATGCTAACAATTTGCTGGTGATGATTTTCATAGCATCTTTGTTGCACTGCTAACAGTAGTTGATGCAAATCTTTATAATCTGTGAGGAATCTTGGAAGACATGGTGAAATTGTCATGGATGTGTCTGTTAATTTTTTTTAAGTTTTATTGATCAAGTGTAACAAATGGATTGTAATATTTTAATTCTATTACTAGTTCTATTGCAGGTTTTATTAGTTCAAATTAGCATCTTCTGGGAACTTGGAGCTATAAGAACTATAAAATTTCAGTATAGGATCCGGTGGTAAATTTATTAGATTGTAGTTGATGAGGAATAATGACCACAAGACAAATACCCAATCGTAAGTTATGGATGGCTGCTATTAAACCACCAATGTACAGTGTTGCTATTATGCCTATATGGGTGGGATCTTGTGTCGCTTTTGCGCAAACTCAAATTTTTCATGGAGTCCTATTTGGGATTTTTGCAACTGCGGCAATTTTGATTCTAGCGTGGGAGAATATCACTAATGATGTTTTTGATGCGGAAACGGGTATTGATAAAAATAAACATCACTCATTAGTAAGTTTAACAGGTAATAAGCAATTAATGTTTTGGTTGGGTAATTTGTGCCTAGTTTTGGGTTTGTCAGGAATAATTGCGATCGCCTGGTTACAGAGAGATCCAACTGTGATTGGACTTATTCTATTGTGTTGTAGTTTAGGTTATGTGTACCAGGGACCTCCCTTTAGATTAGGGTATAAGGGTTGGGGAGAAGTTTTGTGTTTCTTTGCGTTTGGACCTGTGGGGATGACAGCAGCATACTACAGTCAAACCCAAAATTGGTCACCTACTAATTTAGCTGCTTCGGTTATTGTGGGTATTGTAACTAGTTTAGTATTATTCTGTTCTCATTTTCATCAAGTAAAAGATGACATTGCTGCGGGAAAACGGTCACCCATTGTGAGGTTAGGAACACAAAGGAGTGCGGAAGTTTTAGTATGGTTTACCGCTAGCATTTATGTGATATGTTTATTATTGGTATTGTTAGGGATTTTTCCCTTTTGGACTCTATTAAGTTGGTTGAGTTTACCTTTTGGGGTGAAATTATGTGGTCACGTGTGGAAAAACCATCATCTTCCCGAAAAGGTGAGTAATTGCAAGTTCATTGCCATCGGGGTGCATTTTTGGAGTTGTTTGTTATTAGGGATAGGGTTTATTTTGGGTTAGAAAAATGGAGTACCAATTTTCTTTTCGTCACTTTAGTCAGAAATTTACCCATGCTGTGATTACCAATCATGGTGTTTGGGATATGCGAGAGGGCGTAATGATTAGACTAGTTGACCGAACTGGGAAAGTAGGTTGGGGGGAAATTTCTCCTATTGCTTGGTTTGGTTCAGAAACCTTAGAACAAGCTAGGGAGTTTTGTAGTCAACTACCAAAGATAATTACTCTGGAGATGATTTTGGGCATTCCAGCGCACTTACCAGCTTGTCAATTTGCTTTTGAATCTGCCAGAGAAAATTTTTCCAATTCAATGCCTGTTTTTAAAAATCAACATTTAGGAGATGAAAGCCTAATAAGTAAAAAGATGAAATATAGTGCTTTATTACCTAGAGGAGAAGCTGCTGTTCAGGGATGGAAAAATTTATGGCAAAAGGGTTATGAGACCTTCAAACTAAAAATAGCGGTGGATGACATAACTCAGGAATTAGAAATTTTGCACTTACTGGTTGGTCAACTACCAGAATCTGCCAAAATTCGGTTAGACGCTAATGGAGGACTCAATTATCAACAGGCTAAATTATGGTTAGAAGTTTGTGATCAATTTTCTGAAAAGATTGAATTTATCGAGCAACCGTTGGGGATGGATAGGTTGGAAGAAATGCTAGAATTGAGTCAGGTATATTTAACAGAAATCGCTTTAGATGAGTCTGTTGCTACCTGGCAAAAGTTAGAAAGTTGTTATCAAATGGGGTGGCGAGGAGTTTTTGTGGTCAAACCAGCTATTTTAGGTTCACCATCTCGGTTGAGGGAATTCTGCCAAAATCACACCATTGATCTGGTATTTTCTTCTGTATTTGAAACTCCTATTGGTAGAGAAGCTGCGCTCAAGTTAGCTGGGGAACTATCTTATGGGATATCTAACCTATCTGGTAATTGCCGTTCTTTAGGTTTTGGTATTGATCATTATTTTGCACTACAATCTACAAACTGGCCAGAAGTTTTATGGAATCCTATTTATTAAAAAGTTTATCAGATCTAGAAGATAAAAACATCTCTCGGGAAAATTGGTTAATAGTTAAAAATGGTGAACAATTTGAACCCCTTGTTAAGGAATTATATGGTGAAATACGTCACCAATTAGATAGGCAAATTGACCACAACCATGAACCCGTATATAAACCCCTAAAAATCATTTTAGCCCAGCGAGATCCGGTAAAATTTCTGGCGGGATTTATTGCTGGTTGTGCAGCTGAGTGTGCAGTTTTTTTATGTAATCCCGACTGGGAAAAAAATGAATGGGAGCAAGTTTGGAATTTAGTAAAACCAGATATTATTTGGGGTGATGAGATAAAATTTCCGGATTTTACCACCACTAATATTCCGGAAGAACCTATGATTAGTGGCATTATGATTCCCACTGGTGGTTCATCGGGAAAGATTAAATTTGCCATTCATACCTGGGAAACTCTCACTGCGTCAGTGCGGGGATTTACAGAATATTTTAATTTAAGTTCGGTGAATTCTTTCTGTGTTTTACCACTATATCATGTGAGTGGTTTGATGCAGTTTATAAGAAGTTTTACCACCGGTGGAAAATTAGTTATTACTTCATTTAAACAGCTTACATCTGAATCTAACCAAACATCAGATATTTACAAGATAAAAAACTCAGACTTTTTTATATCTCTAGTGCCAACTCAATTACAAAAACTATTAGACAATCAAAAATTAACCCAATGGCTATCGGAGTTTGAAACTGTATTATTGGGAGGTGGACCATCATGGAACGATTTATTAATCAAAGCTAGAGCAAATGGCATTAGGTTAGCTCCCACATACGGTATGACCGAAACAGCTTCCCAAATAGCCACCTTAAAACCAGATGAGTTTTTAAAAATAGCACCGGATGAGTTTTTAAAAACTAAAAATAGTGGTCGGACTCTCCCCCATGCAGAAATTGTGATGGAGCATTTTCTGGAAAATGAACATTATGAGGGAAATCATCTGGGAGCTATTAGGATTAATGCTAAATCCTTGGCTTTGGGCTACTATCCCACAATTTGGCAGGATGATCAGGGTTTTTTAACCGATGATATGGGATTTTTAGACCAGAATGGTTATTTACATATTATGGGACGTAGGAGTAATAAAATTATTTCCGGTGGTGAGAATATTTATCCTCCAGAAGTGGAAGCAGCAATCCGAGCAACTAATCTGATTATGGATGTGTGTGTAATTGGCATACCAGATCATAATTGGGGGGAAGCAGTAACAGCTATTTATGTCCCCCAATCTCCTCCCACTCCCATCCCAGAAATCAAAAACCAACTCCAGCAAACATTAACCAGGTTTAAAATTCCTAAATATTGGATTCCCGTGGTTAGCTTACCTCGTAATCCACAGGGAAAAATCAACATTTCACAACTTCAACAGATCGTCCTGGAATCTCTCGATCAGGAAATGATCATATAATCTCCTCCCTGGATTTTTTTCTCTCGATATCTTCTACGTCTCTACGATTAGTTTCTAACCAGGAAATTATCTCACCTGACATTTGTCTCTTATTCCGTGTAGCTACATCAATACACACGTGTCTGGTAATTGCTTTGGCTACAATCACGTTATTCACACTAATTTCATAGTTAATGTCAAATTTGTCCTCGGTGATTTTTTTGGGAATCAAGTTAATTATTAATTTGTCTCCACAATAAATTGGTCGTAAATAATCTGCACTTGCATGTACAATGGGATAAGCTATTGATGGATGGGTAAAGAAATTCCTCATGTTGATGTTAACATGTATTAGGGAATCTTCATAGGCTTCGTGACATATATTTAAAATGTTCGCGAAGTAAACAACCCCTGCTGCATCAGTATCCGCAAATCTTATGGTTCTTTGATAAGTGAAAATCATTGTTGATATGTAGATATATAGTTGATAATCAATAAACATCCTGAGAGCTGGGATTGAGGTAAGGGTAATGTAAATCAATTAGCTGAGATGCAAAATGTTGCTGAATAATCTGTATTCGCTCTTCTATGGCATTTTTACCTTTTTGCCAAGCTTCTAACAGAGCATTGGCAATTATTTGACAACGGTTCATACCAAAACTCTCTTCTGGAGAGAATTTTTGGTTCGGTTCTTCAGCTAAACTCAATCCAGGGGCTAAGTATTTGGTAAATAGGGGTATTTGGGGCTGAAAATAAATTTCGGTCTCTAGGTAAGTTGGTTCTAAAATTTTACGGATAGCTGGATAGTCTTGACAGTTAAAATGCAATGTGGCTGTATCATACCTTCTATAAGAAATAGGATTATATAATACTTCAAAACTAAAGGGAATGCTGGCATCGTTTAGTCGTTTTGTTAAAATGTTCATCAGGGCGATCGCTCCGGATGGGGTAATGTTAAAATAGATTTTTACTATTTTTTTAGAATAATAATTTATATTATGGTTATAAGATAGATGTTGCTGATTACAGTTGCCAACTGCTATGTAACAACCATTTTGCAGTCGGTTCTTTGGCATCCAAATCCCTATTAAATCACCAGGATTAGGAGATCGGTTGGACTTGAGATAACATTCTGGTTCTACATACAGTGTGAGATTATTTTTCATCACGGCAATAGTCCCATCTGGTTCTGTTCTTAATACCTCCCATTCAGCATCATAGTTACCTATACCGTGATTATTTTCATGTAGCTGTTGGTAAAAATTTCGGTCAACACCTAATTTATAATTTGGTTCTAATCCGTTGGTTAGTAAATGACCACACTGCTGATTATTGGTAGATAAAATGGGTTGCAGTGCCCCGTTATAATAAATACCATGGAGGAAATTGCGCAGCAATAGGTTTAGATATTTTTGCTGCAAATCCGGTGAATTGTGTCTAAATCTTTGTGCCACCGTACTAGGTATGGCAAAAGGTTGATATTGGGGATGTTGAATAGAGAAATCCGCTGAAATCTCAATATTTCTAGCAATATCAAATAGGGACTCAATAACGGACAGGTGATAATTATCTAGTCGACTTACTGGGGAACTTTGAGAACTACTGATTTGGCTTATTTGACTATTTAGGGGGGAATTGTTTAACTGCAGACCATGCAAATGGCTATTTATGGGGGAATTATTTACTTGGTAACTACTCAACATCTTAATAGACTTGCACCTCCGAAATATAACTCAAATATACTGGCAATTTAGGCTCTAACAGCAAATAGTACATAAAGTTTTAACAAACATCCATAGGATAGGATGAACAATCCTTAACATAATCACTAATGGGATCAACAACCGCGTAAACGAGTTTTAGGGTAGTAGATTGGTGCTATTTGGCGATCGGTTTCCCGGCCATTTTTTTTGCTGTAAGTTTTAACCCCTATCTTAACTCCTATCACAGATGGCAGAATTTCCTGGGGTGAAGTGCCAAAAATATTTAATAGTGAGTTTTCTGGCATGGTTAATAGTTTTTTGCCAACCTCTAACATAGATAAATGAGTTTTGTCAAAATACTTATAGTAGTTGATGCATTTTTGAATATAATGGATAAGTGCCAATCCTGTAAATTGAACTACCCGGATAATAAACTGTGGGAAGTATTCTAAAACCATGGGAAAGATCTGGAGATAGGTTCGCATAATTGCAATTAGGGAGGGTTGAACCGTATCCAGGGAAACAAGGGCTAAATCCAGGGATTCTTCTAGGTCTAAACTGGAATCTACCACCAAACTAGAAAGCCATATTTGTAGATAACTAGCGAGTAGAGTTCCTAAATCAAAAGCGGGATCCCCCCAAGCATATACTCCCCATTGCTTAAATCTGACTAGACAGTCATCTAAGTTTTGCCAGCGGGAATGAACTAGAATATTATCTAGTTGTAAATCATTGTGGGTTAAACAACATGGTTTCCAATGGTATGATAAATCCGCAATGGCAGATTCTATTTCTTCATAATGTTGATAAAGCGCGTGAAATTCCAGTGCTGCTGTGGGAATTTTGCCCCACACCTGCTGGGTAAGGGAGCTTATTCCTTGAACCGGATTGTAATAATTGTAGCGTAACTCTCCCTCGGGTGCAGTATCTATAAAATCACGGTATTCCTGCTTCTGGAAAGTGGAACGATGTAAACATGCTAATGCACTACCAATAGAAGTAGCAATTTCTAGGGGGAAAATACTGCGATTTTTGTAAAATTCCTCCAGTTCCATATATTCGCTCAGAAAAGTACAGACCAGGATAGAGTTTTCCGCATCAAAGTGTAATAGTAAAGATGCGATCGCCGGAATATTACCAAGAAGGGGAAATTGCACTAGTAATTGGTGAAAAACCCACTCGTTCGAGAACTGGTAGTTACTGGGATATTCCCCATTAGGGGTTTCTTGTTTAATTAGAATTTGGCGGTTACCAGAGAGTTTTACCAAGAAAATATGGTTATCAATAGTAGTTTTAGGTAAATCAGATTCAGGGGATGGAGAATCTTGTGAACTGAACAGACCTGTGTCATAAAGGTACTGGATCACATTTTCGGAAGACAGTGATATTTTCATGTATAACTTTCCCAGTTACTTAAATTACCGAGCGGATTGATGGGGAAATTGAGGAGTTTTCCGTTGTGAGGATTAAGTAGATAGCGACAATACACCAACCATTAAATATTGCTGTTATCTAGTAATATCTTGTTTATTTAGTGAAAACTTGCCAATATGGCAAATTTACCTTGATTTGCACTTCAATTGCAGTTCAAATTATACGGAAGACTCTATAGTCCTGTAAAATATTGACACCACTGACGATAATACTCCCAGTATACATTGAATTTTTAGTTTTTATCCGATTCATGGTAAAATATACATATACTGATCAGCTCATGTCCACCATTAATACTTCATTCCACACCAAAGTCCAATTTTTACAGCGTCAAGCGGCGTCTGTGTTACTTTATCAGTCAGTATTACAAACGGAAGTAGGAATAGCGTTTCTAGAATTACTCCAGGCCATACGCTATACGGATGGAGATGGACGTAATTGTCTCCAAGCTTATGGCAATTACTTTCATTCTTTAGCAAGCAGTCAGCAAACTTGGGAAGAATATTTAATTAGACAAATTCTCCTATCAGACAATCCCTTTACTAAACTGGCTCAAAAGCGAGAATTTACTGATTTACCATCAGCATTAATCGCTGCTGCGCAACATGATCTACAGATATTACAAAACTTGTACGAGTGTAATTGTGCCCTTTTGAGTGAGTGGGTACAGACTGTATGCCATTTACCGGTTTCCCCAGTTGTATGGTATCAGGAACCCCAACCTCAACCAATCCAAACAGTAATACTTCAAGATTTAATGAGCACTTGGCAACAGTTAGAAAACTGGGGTGATATCATTGGGGACCTGGTGACCTATTATCAACACCAGGGAAGCGGGTTATTTGCTGAATATCGAGCTTTTAGATGGGAGAATGGGGAGTTTTTTGGCATACCCTATCCTGATAGGGTTAAACTGGAAACACTGGTAGGTTATGAGGAACAAAAACAAATCCTGTTAAAGAATACTCGGTTTTTATTATCAGGACAACCAGCGCTCCATGTATTACTTTATGGTAGTCGTGGTTCTGGAAAGTCTTCCTTAGTAAAATCCCTATTAAATCAGGATGGTTACCACAATCTGCGCCTGGTGGAAGTAAGAAAATCAGAGTTGTATAGTTTACCACAAATTGTGGAATATTTACGGGATTTACCTCAGAAATTTATCATTTTCGTTGATGATCTTTCCTTTGAAGAGGATGATGATGTCTTCAAATCACTAAAAGTTGTTTTGGAAGGTGGTTTAACCCCCCGTCCCAATAATGTGGTTGTTTACGCTACATCTAACCGTCGCCATTTAATCAGGGAGTATTTTACTGACAGACCAAACCCAAAGGATCACCAAGAGGTTCATAGTTGGGATACAATGGAGGAGAAACTTTCTTTTGCAGATCGTTTTGGTTTAACACTAACCTTTGAAGCTGCTGATCAGAGAACCTATTTACAAATAATTCATCACTTAGCAGCAGAAACGGGTATGGATTTAGGCGGGGAAGATCTAGAATTTCAAGCTCTCCAATGGGCAACCCGTCATAATGGGCGTTCCGGTCGTACAGCACGACAGTTTATTGACTTCCTACAAGCCGATTCAAATGACAATAACAACTACTAATTCTCACCAGATAAATACAGTCAAAGTCAGCAAGATACCATCAATTATAGGTAGTAATAGACTGATTATAGGTGTGCTATCGTTCAGTATAAGTTTTGGTTTAAGTATTGTCCCTCGATGGGATTTTAGTCATGCTTTGATTAGTGCTATCATTACTGTGATTGCCACTTATGCAGCTGCCTTATTCGCTGACAAACGACGGAGAAATCATGAATTAATGGTTTTAAATTCCCTTTACCCTAAGATCAGGCAAATGGAGCAGTTGAAATATCGCATTGTCAGAGAAATCGAACAATTAGAACAACATAAGGTTTTAGCATATACAGAATCAAAACAACTGGAAAATCAAATACTAGATTGTCGTAATAAGAGAGATACTATTCACCGGGAGATAGGTAACTATGCTGCGGAAAAAAGGCAATTAGAGTTGGAAATTGGCACGATGGAAGAAACCATGGGTGAGCTACAAAACAGTAGGCAAGAATTGCATAAGTCTTGTATAGATCTAACAGCTGAGAAGCGTCGTCTGGATACTAATTGTCAGGTTTTACGGTCAGAAATTGGCCAGCTACAATCTCAAATAGCAATTTATAAACAAGAAAAAGAGGAACTAGAAAGCAACCTAGTTCTTTCCCAGAGACTTAAACCTCAACTAGAAGAGAAGCTCCATGAACTGAGAACGGAAAGTCAAGATTTAGAAGATAAGGTCTTGACACAAAAGAACCTATTACAGGAAGCTATAGAAACTGAGCAGGGTTTACAAGCCAAAATGGTTGACCTACAACACCATAAACAAAAACACGAAACAGAAGTGAGTCAATTGCAAAATCGAATTTCCTTACTCAGGGATGAACATGACCTATTACAAAACCAAGTTTGGGAATTATTGCAAAACCTGGAAACCCTAGCTCCACAAACTACTCTTGCAGATGATGAAGATAACAACGAGGAAAATAATGTTGAATTGTTCCCCTTTGATGATTTACTATAGTTGTTTGCTAGCTGTCCACAAATTAACCTCTTCCACTTTTGAACTAGTCAAAACTTAATCAAAATCTAATCAAAACTATGAACGCAACTGATGATAAAACAATAGTACGTGAATATTTTAATTCTACGGGATTTGACCGATGGAAACGTATTTATGGTGATGGGGAAGTAAACAGTGTACAATTAGACATTCGTACAGGACATCAACAAACTGTAGATACAGTTATTACCTGGTTAAAGGATGACCAGAATTTGTCCCAACTCACCATTTGTGATGCTGGATGTGGTGTGGGTAGTTTAAGTATTCCCCTTGCTGTGGAAGGAGCTAAAGTTTACGCCAGCGATATTTCCGCAAAAATGGTTGCAGAAGCTCAGGATAGAGCTGTAATATCCCTGAAAAATACCGCCAACCCTACCTTTACTGTTCAAGACTTAGAATCTTTAACTGGCAACTATCATACGGTAATTTGTTTAGATGTGCTAATTCACTATCCCCAAGAAAAAGCAGATGAGATGATATCCCATTTATGTTCCTTAGCGCGATCGCGGATCATTATTAGTTTTGCTCCCAAAACCTTTTGGCTGACCATTCTCAAGAAAATAGGTAGTTTTTTTCCGGGACCGAGTAAGGCGACTCGTGCCTATTTACACCGAGAAGTTGATGTAATCAACATCTTGGCAAAAAATGGGTTTACAGTTCAACGAAAAGCCATGACCAGAACCCGTTTTTATTTCTCCCAATTGCTGGAAGCAACACGATAAAATAGTAATAAAACCATAAAACGATTGATTATTATGTCCTCAGATGGGAAGATAGCAGTTGAATTTCGGGATGTGAGTTTTGAAATTAATCACCGTATTCTTTTATCTAAGCTCAATCTAGAAATTAATCAAGGGGAAGCACTGATATTGCTGGGACGCAGTGGTAGCGGTAAAACCACTACCCTGAAATTAATTAATCATTTGCTTGTACCTACCCAAGGGGAAGTTTTTGTGCAAGGTCTCTCCACGAATAAATGGGATGTGATTAAACTGAGGAGAAGCATGGGTTATGTGATTCAAGAAACTGGTTTGTTCCCCCATTTTAATGTGGCTGAAAATATTGGACTTATACCATCCCTAGAAAAATGGTCTGGCAAAAAAATTAAAACTAGGGTCTATGAAATGCTAGACCTGGTTGGGTTGGAACCAACTAAGTTTGTCCATCGTTATCCCCACCAACTCTCGGGGGGACAAAGACAAAGAATAGGAGTTGCTAGAGCATTAGCAGCGGATCCACCCATATTATTAATGGATGAACCCTTTGCAGCTCTGGATCCGATTACACGTTGGGAATTACAACAACAATTCCAGCATTTACAACAACAACTAGGTAAAACAGTGGTATTTGTGACTCATGATATTCAAGAAGCATTCTTTTTAGCATCCAGAATTGGATTGATGTGTGAGGGGAACTTAGTTGCTTTGGGTACAACAGAACAATTCCTTCAATCTTCACATCCGGAAGCTAAGGCATTTTTGGCATGTTTAAATGCTGGCAAACGCCGATAATAAGTGCCCCGATCCCCAAAATAAAGTTAAAGCTATGTTTTTATTGCAACACAGTAAAGAAATTCTGATTGGTAGTCTGGAGCATTTAGTGTTAGTCAGTATTGCTATGATGATAGCAATTACTATTGGTATTCCTTTAGGAATTTATATTACTCACAGACCCAAATTTGCGCCAGCGATTTTAGGTTTAGCTAATGCTATTCAGACCGTTCCCAGCTTAGCTATATTTGGTTTTTTAATTTCTGTACCTTTTTTGGGGGGGATTGGTAGAAATCCTGCTATTGTTGCTTTAACCCTTTATGCTTTACTACCTATTATTCGTAATACTTATATTGGTATTAATGGCATTAGTCCTGCGATTAGAGAAGCGGGAATTGGCATGGGAATGACAGAGAGGGAATTGCTATTAAAGGTGGAAATTCCTTTGGCTTTACCGGTGATTTTAGCTGGTGTAAGGGTAGCAACTGTCATATCTGTAGGAATTGCCACTATTGCTGCTGCTATTGGTGGTGGTGGTTTAGGAACATTTATTTTCCGGGGAATTTCTACAGTTAATAATGAACTGATTTTGGCGGGTGCAATTCCTTCTGCTGTGATTGCTCTAGGTGCGGATTTTTGCCTGGGTATGTTGGAAAATTATCTGACTCAACAAATAGTTGGTAAGGGTAATAAAGAACCAGTTTCTGGGATCTTTAGTAAAAGTTTGGGGATAATTTCAGTGATAGGTTTGATATTATGTGGATTAGTGATTTTTAATGTATTTAATAATGTACTTAATTTACAGTCTAAAACACCAAAATTGGCAACCATTACTATTGGGTCGAAAAACTTTACCGAGCAGGTGATATTGGGAGAAATTTTAGCACAACAAATAGAAAATCATACCCAGTTACGGGTGGAACGTAAGTTTAATTTGGGGGGTACTTTTGTTTGTCACGAAGCAGTAAAAGCTGGTAAGATCGCAGGTTATATAGAGTATACTGGCACTGCATTTACAGCAATTTTAAAGGAGAAGCCAATTACAGATCCTCAAACTGTTTATGAGAAAACTAAACAAGCATATCGGGAAAAATATAACTTAACTGTGATGCCATCTTTAGGATTTGAAAACAACTATGCCCTAATTATTCGCAGTGAAGATGCTAAAAAATGGCAGGTTAAAAATCTTTCACAAATAGCTAGTTATAGTAACCAATTAAAAGCTGGTTTCGGCTATGAATTTTTGGAACGAGCAGATGGTTATCCAGGTTTGTCTAAAACATATCAATTACAATTTGCTGATATTAAACAAATGGAGTTGGGTTTAATGTATGAGGCTTTGAAGCAAAAACAGGTAGACTTAATAGCTGCAAATTCTACAGATGGATTAATTCCGGTTTTGGATTTGGTAATTCTAGCAGATGATAAGAAATACTTTCCACCCTATCAAGCTGTCCCTGTGTTTAACCAACAAATTCTGGAAAAATACCCAGAATTGGAACCTGCGATTAATCAGTTGGTCGGGAGAATATCTACCACTCAAATGCAAAAGATGAATTATCAAGTAGACAATCAATCTCTTCCTGTAGAAGATGTGGTGAGGGAATGGTTAAAATCGGAAAAGTTATAATTTTTCAATTCCCTCCTGATTGGATCACCACCAGTTTGTACCAGGTTCACCTTTAAATGGACCAACAACATCAGAAGTGATCCATCCACCATAAAAACTACCAGCTTGAGGTTTAACTAATTCATCATTGACATAACAAGCATCCATTAAATTGGGATAAAAACTATAGTGTTGTTGAATGGATTTAAAGTTGGGGGTGGGGTGAATATAACGCCAAGCTGCATTACTTACATATTTACTTCCCACAGCAACATCATAATACTCAGACATACCTTTCCACTCACACATGGTCTTTCTGGATGTTGCTATTAAATACTCCATTCTGATGTCTTCAGCAGGAATGTAATAACCAGGAGGATGACTGGTTTCTAAAACCCTTTTTGCTTTAGTCGTCTCAGCTAAAACAATACCATTAAATATGATCTTAATGTGCTTGTTAGCATCCTGTAAAATAGCAGGACGGGGATAGTCCCAAACTGATTCCTGTCCTGGTTGTGGGGTAATGGGTTGTGGTTTCATATCATATTAGGGAGATACAGAGAAGCTGTTTAATTCAAGATTTTTCTAACACTATTTTTGAGTCATTGGAGGAAGCTCCACTTACCATACCCGAGTATTCACCATTATAATTAGTGAATTCTGCTGGTGACCGACGAATATTAGAAAGGCGAATTTGCCAATCGGAAACCTGCTCATAAGTCAAATGATGGGTATTGGAGGTCGTTGTCCATACTCCCCATAAACAGGTATCTTCAAATTGTAGCAGACCTGCTTTGCGTAAATTAAAGGACTGAGGGGTTCCAGGTAGGGGAATAATGCTGTAGCAGGAGGTCTGAAATTCTAGTTGAGGGTTAATCTCTACTAGTTCATCTACCAGGTCAGAAATTGCTTCCTCAAGACGTAATAAGTCATCTTTGTCATCATCTGGTAACCCAATTATAATACCATAGGTGATTACAGGAACACCAGTTCTGACTACTGACTTCATCAGAGTACAATGTTCTCGCCAAGGTACAAGTTTCTTGTATGCTTCTCTGCCAAATACAGGACGTTCAGCAGGTATATAAGCTAAAGGACAGCCAACTCTTCCATCCCAACCAAATAGGGCTTGAATTAGTTCTTCATCAGGTCTTAGGTCACTACTTTCATAGTTACGACCACTTCCCAAAGTGGTTTTTCTTAATTCTAATCCATTGGGCCACATTAAAGATACTCCTATCTCTCGTGCACCATTGGTAATTGCTAAAATCTCTTCCCTACCCTCAGGAAATAGTCCCCTCGCCAAAAATTGGTCTGAACCTATGTTGATGGAAACTGCTCCTGCTTGTTTCTGAATATCTAGCCATTTTAGCGCGGTTTCCGGTGACATCCTTCGATAACCAGTTCCATAAGTGGGTGTCATGCAAAAATCACATGTGCGATCGCAACCAATATCTGCTACAAGGGAACCAACAGGTACTTTTCCTTGAACATTGGGAAGGGTACCTAAACATTCTTTTGCTACCTCTAGTGAGGGTAAGGACCACTCCTCTGGACTTTTAGCTTTAGTCTTTCTGGGGTATTGTTTACCGTTGGCAAAAATCGCTCCGGAGAGTTCTTCCCGTGGGGTTTTTCCTAATACATAATCAAAAAGTGCCCAATTTGCGCCGCCAGATTTATCCTGTACCACTGCTGTTGCACCTGCTTTTAGGTAGTGTTGTGGTTCGGCCAAAGCATCAGAACCACCAACCACAATTGGTCGACCCCCCTTGGACAAGTGTTCAATAACCTGACATGTAACTTGACGATCTTGAGAAAAATTTACTGTTACCCCCCAAGCATCAAAACCTTGGGGATCAACATCAGAAATTTTGCCACCAACATAGGTTTTCTTCAAGGTCATTCCCTTCCATGACACCTGACCAAACTCTTCGCTGTAGTAGTCATCTCTCAAATTTACTAATTTTGCGTCAAATCCTCCCGCTTGCAAATCGGGAATCAAAACCTGTTTACTGATTAGTGAACGATGTCTATATAAGGAAGTCCAATTCTTACCATCAGAATCGTATAGTCCAGTAGCTGGCACTTCAACTAGTCCAATTGTTGGCTTATTACCAGTTTTTAAACTCATTATTCATTTTTCTCCTGATTTTACACAAATAATCTCAACTAACACGCTAATGTACCATAATCGCAGCACCTCAATAATTGATGAAATATAAATTAACAATGTAATGATATCTCATTTTTACCAATCATCCCCACCGCTTTCTGGCTAAAGCTATAAATTATTAATCTTTAACTAATCCTCAACTTTTGTAATATTAGGAGGAAGTAAAATCCCTAGATCCTGAAAATTGTCTATGTAAAGTTGACGCAAAACACGCTGAATGTGAAGATGTTTTCCCGGTTTAACTTTTGTCAAGGTTCGTAACAATAAGTGGGACTCACTTAAACTTTCTACACCTTCTACAAACGTTGACTCCAGCACATCTAACTGATCAATTTTTAGCTTTTTTCCTATTTCTTCAATCACCTGACATACGCTCGACAAATTGCAGTTGGCAGGTACACTAACATCTACCGTAGCAAATATATATTGTTTAGAATAGTTGGTAATAGATCCAATATCCCCATTACGAATTATGTGCAATTGCCCATTAGTGTTTCTAATACGAGTAGTTCTCAGTTCAATAGCTTCAACAATACCTTCAACAGTTTTGTCTTCTGCTTTTCCCGCTTGAATATAATCACCGACCAAATAATAGTTTTCAAACAGAATGAAAAAACCACAAACTATATCATTAATTAGGGTTTGTGCTCCCAATCCTACAGCAATACCGATAATTCCCGCCCCTGCAAGAATGGGGGTGGGATTAATCTCTAAGGTATAAAGGGTGGAAACTGCAACTCCAAAGTAAATTAAATACTGCAACAAACTACGAAACAAGGGAATCATAGTTAATCGTCTACTTCTTTGTGTGTCAGTTAAGTCCTGTTGGGTAAACAGAAACTCTTCTAGCAGTAGGTAAATTATCTCGAAAACAACCCGACTGATAAAGATGATGGCAATAATTTTGATAATTTTTACGCCAAAATTTGCCAAATTAGCTATTAATTGTACTTGCTGAACAACTAATGTGGCGGTAGATACGTAAACTACAAATTCCAAACACCGTTTCAAAAAAGGAACTAAGTGTCGTAGTCGTTCATAAAACCTCAATAAATTATCTGGACTAGAGTATCTAACGCTAAGAACATCCAAAATATCAACAACTGCTGCTACTGCTTTGAGTATAAGTAACCCAATAGCAATGCTTAGATAAATTCTTAGTCCTATATAAAGGTATTCTGTAACTATTGATGGTAGTTTCAGGAATTGGGTACAAACAACCACTATCCATAACCAAACTCCCAGGGTTATTCTGCGGTTAAGAGTGGTAAAAAAAGCATCTACGCTTTCATCGTCAGCTGTATTTTGATCTAAACTTTTAACTTTTTTAACGCCTATCTTCAACCAATAATTAAGTAATTTGATCACAAAAGCTGCTGCAATTATTAACCCTAGACTCTGGGTAATGCCAACTCCCAATCCTAACCAAAATCCTGATGGAATAAGGTCGATCAAGTTTATGGTATATTCTTTTAGGTTTTCGCCCTGATAGATTAAGAAACTGTTGACACCAATAATTCCAAGACTTACTACTAAGCAAGTAAGCAACAGTAAAGCAGTAACATTGCGACGAATTAGTCTAATTTTGGTGGTTTTCCCCTCAAATAAGGGTATTTGAACCAGGAAGTGGCAAAATTTGGTTAGTAACCACCTTGATATCAAGAAAAAAATTGCGATCGCCAGTATCTCAACCAGGATAATTGAGGTGTTAACAATAATTAGTTGGTTCATGCAGTACCTTTGATTTTCGGTAAAAAAATAGTTGCAAGATAGATGCACAACCCAGCATTAGTGCTATATTAGCACGATTATAATTTTATGGGAGTGAAAACTATAAAGAAACTATTACCAAACCATAAAGAACTGACTACCAACATTAAAGACGTACTAATCTTCAATTATTGTCAATAGAGAGCTTATATTTTTCCGGCTCAGTTCTTAGATCCACATAGAGGAAATCAATACCCTCTTGCTCTAACATTTCCAAGATTGCTAAATTTAATTCCCTCTCGGCCTGAAAATAGAGGTTATCATCATTAACAAATGCCATTATCTCAATTACACGGGCGTTTTTTTCAATGTTTTTGAACCTGACTGTAGAAATAGGAGATAATCCAGCAATAGACTTTGGCATTTGTTGAATGCTATCACAGATTCTGGCAGTTTGTCGTGCGGAAATGCCATCTATTTTGAGAACCAAATTCAGACCCCACCTTAATTCTTCCCCTGGATTTTGGGACCAATTTTCCACCACTCCACCAATCAACCGAGAATTGGGCATCTTGATAATTGAACCCCATTTAACTACATGCAGTGTTGTAGTTCTAAAACCAATATGTAGAACCTGTACAAAACCATCCAGTCCTGATACTCCTACCCAGTCACCTTCTTTAAACAGAGCATCAGAATAGATAATCACCGTACAAAACCAGTCATAAACGATATCTTTAAGTAATAAACCAAAGGTAATACCAGCACCACCTAACAGACCAACAAGTGCACCTGCAGATTGACCTAAAAATATTTCACTGATCTTGATTGCCAAGACAACCACTGCAGCTGATTGAAAAATCTTGGGCATTAGTGGTCTGAGCAACTCATCTAACTCAGTTTCAGTTTGCAGCACAAAGTTGGCAATTATTTGCCCCAAAATTGAAGAAGAACGATAAACAATATAACCAATAATGAAGATCACTATTAGATTTAAACTCTTGCCAATAGTCTCTGTCAGCTTGACACCCAACTCCTGAGCAAGAATTTCCTTAATTATCCAAAATCCCCCTATCAAAATTAACCAGTTTAAAGCTGGCTTAAGAATACTAATTAACTCATCATCCAGTGTGGTTTTTGTTTTCTTTGTCAGATTTTCTATGGTTTTGATTACTACTCCCACAAAAAACCTTCTCAACACTTGTATTAGTGTTAGTATTATCAAAATTGCAGCTATTTTGACAAAAATAGCATTGGACTGGTTAATTCCCTGGAGCATTTTCATTACTGCTTCCATAGCTTTTCACCTCAAGTAAGTAAATTTCCTAACCGAGCGTTTATCCTACCATACTAAAGTGGAAAAATTTGGAACTTTACAATCCGTCATTAATACTGAAAGTACCTCGGCGTGGATATCAACTAAGTAGGGAGGCACAATTATTTGTAGGATGCCCATGGGGGCGTTGGGTTTCGTTCCTCAACCCAACCTACGTTCATCTTGCGTTTAATTCCACTCACCCACTTATCCTATTTATCTTTACATAGTTTGGTCTTTTAACGCCAACTTACTTAATCAATTGATTGATATTGAATGAAAAAGGTGCGTTAAATAACGCACACGGACGAATTACAAAGATTTTTGACAAAGAATTAATCCAAACCACCCATTGTCATCCTTCCAAGTTCTCACTGTTTTTAATCCTTTGCTTTCCAGTTGCTGGGACATTTGGAGTAAATCAAATTTGCGGGAAATTTCTGTTAGTATGGACTCACCTGCTTCAAAGAAAACCTGTAAATCCAAAGATGCTAAAGTTGCCCAATGACTTTCCTGACAGTGGAGACGCATTTCAATTTGCCTTTCTTTCAAATTATACTTTGCTTGGTGCTTAAACAAGTTTGTGTCAAAATTTCCATTAAATCGCCAATTTAAATGGGTAAGCATGTTCAAGTTAAACGCAGCAGTTACGCCTTGAGCATCATTATAAGCTGGTTCTAAAATTCCTTTGTCTTTGTGTAAATCAACCCCCAGCAAAAAGAAATCACTGGTTTTTAAAGTTTTGGAAACCTGGGTGAGGAATCTATCACATTCCTGCTGACTAAAATTGCCCAGAGAATTACCTAGGAAGAACAACAAACGGGATTGTAAATAATTGGACTCTAAATGAAATAAAGCTTGTTCGTAAGTTCCCAGCAATCCATGAATATCAATTTGAGGATATTTATCCTTCAACTGCAAAACACTATCTTTGAGAATACCTCCGCTCACATCAACCGGTATATAACTAAAAAGATCCCGTACTTTATGATATGCATTCAATAAAAGTTGAGTTTTAGTAGAACTACCACTACCCAATTCTATCAACTCACAACAATTGGTAATTTGGGCAATCTCTTCAGCGGATCGCCGCAAAATTGAAGCTTCTGTACGAGTAGGATAATATTCTGGCAAATCACAAATTTCCTCAAATAATAGGGAACCCCGATCATCATAAAAATACTTAGGGGGCAAAGTTTTGGGACTTGCAAGTAATCCCTCAATTACATCCTTATAATCATCATGCAAGTGTTGATATTGTTGTTCTAAAACTGTTATGGGTGCTAAAAGCATTTGTTTTATCCTCTTATTTTTATTTCTCTGATTTTATCAAAATCTCAGGATTTTGAGTCATTAGTAACTGGAAATTTCCCTTACAAACTCATGGCAGTTCTAAAACCCACATGCTGATAGAAATAGGGGCGAAACCAGTTGCGATAACAGGGTAGGGCCATAGTGCCATTTGTAGCCCAAGAACCACCAACCATCATTTGATGCTTACCATCAAAAAATGGTGCTGACTGGTCTTCATATAGATAATGGGTGGTAAATCCAGGTAGGGGAGAAAATGTACTAGATAACCACTCCCACACGTTTCCTCGTAGGTCAGCTAACCCGGATCTTTTTGAAAACATGCCCACGGGACTGGGAGAAATATATTTCAGGTTGAGATTATAATTATTTTCCTCAGTCCTATTTCCCTGGTTATTGGTGGAAAATTTCCAAGCCCGATTCCATTCTGGTTCTGTCATTAAACGAGTACCTTGCCATTGACAGTAAGCCATTGCTTCATAATAATTGACTTCCACTGGCCAATCTACAGGCAATTCTAAAATATCAAAAGTTGCCCGATACTTGTAATTGTGGGAATTTTCCAATAGCCAAAATTTAGGATGTTGCACATTATTTTGTTGTTTCCATTGCCAGGATTCACCATGCCAATATTCTGAATTTTCATAGCCACCAGCTTGTATAAATTGTAAAAATTCTCCATTGGTAATTAGATTCTTACTGGCTAAAAATGGTCGAACTACAATTTCTAAACTGCCATATTCGCTATCCCAACCAAAAGTTAAATCATCTTCTTTTTTGCCTAATTTAACTAAACCACCAGGAATTTCCTGCATTTGATTAGGGGGTATTTTACCATGACTGGGTGCATAATTCCATCCTGATGGTAATCTTAAATGCTCAATTGGTAACTGACGTAGCAGCATAGAAGAGGTCTCAAAATGTATGCGACTGTGTTCAATTCCCATTAATAATGCCCATAGGGGATGTTGGGCGTGAATAGGCAAATTTAAAGGTGTATTTTCAATTATCTCAGTAATTGCTTGTCTGGCATTTTCTCTATATTCCCAAACCTGGTCTACATCGGGCCAGATAATATGTTGGGTTGCCAATTCTAGTTCATCAGGTGTTTCTGGGTCAACACCAACCTCGAACAAAATCTCAAATTGGGGATTGATGGGATTTGGCAATAATCCAACTCGAACTAACTTGTTAATGTAAAAAACTGCTGAGTGTCCCAAATAAAAAATTAATCGGTTTCTCAAAGGATCCGGATTCAGGTAAAAAGCATCCGGGTGAGTGATGCTTCTTAATAGGGTTGTTTCTAACTCCCAAGAGTTGTTAAAGTAATCAAGCAGGTTTTTCCTACTACAACAATCTAGGTTGATGATTTGGGTAGATGCTAGATGAGGAAGTCGGGATAGGGTTGGCATTTTTTGAGGTTAAATTTTATCCGGGTTATCAGCACACTATTTATGTACGTGCTGTTATATAGATACTACACCCAGTGAAGTTTTTTTCATTATTAACCAAAATTTAACCATTATGGTTCACCTCCCCAGCAATGGTTATTTCGCTGATTGAGTTAGTCTGATTTTTTCAACGACAAAATCTCAGCTTCACTACTTTCTCTAGCAACGCGAATTAATAAGGAGCAAGCCATTAAACTGGCAACCATGGAATTACCCCCATAACTAAACATGGGTAAAGGTAAACCCGTGGTTGGTATGGCACCTGTTGTAACAGCAATATGTAATAGTGATTGTCCAATTATAAGTACAGTCACACCTGTTGCTACTAATTTGTGAATGGGATTTTTAGCCTTCAAGGCAATTATTAATCCCAGGGTTGCAAACATACCCAACACTAATAAAAGCACTATACCACCCACAAAACCAAACTCTTCAGCGAAAACTGCAAAAATAAAATCCGTATCTTGAATGGGTAAATAAAACAATTTCTGCTGGGACATACCAAATCCCACTCCCCAGGTTTGACCTGTACCCACTGCTAGTAAACTTTGTACCAACTGATATCCATCCCCTGTAGGATCAGCCCAAGGATTTAGAAAAGACATGACTCGACGCCGTTGGTACTCCTTAATACTCATACTTAATAATGCCAGGGAAAACCCTCCTAATGCTGTTCCTACCAAGTATCTGTAGGGTATGCCACTGGCTAGAGCAATAAACCAAATTGTCATGCCACAAAGCGCAGTGGTACTAAGATTAGGTTGGGCAAGAATCCCTAACAGGACTAAACAAAACACACCTAACCAAAACAGACGAACTTGTGGGGAGAGTTTTTCCCACTGGGCAAAAAGTCTAGCACTTTGTAGGACTAAAAATGGCTTGATTAATTCTGATGGTTGAATGGGAATAGGACCAATGGCTATCCACCGCGCTGCATCAAAAGCCTTTTTTCCTACCCCGGGAACAAGGATGAGGAAAATTAGTAATAAAAATAGGAATAAAAACCAATGGGATGCTGCTAAAATTTTAGATAAGGGGGTATTTACAATCCAGTTAAATAAAATGAGACCAACAAAGACCCAAATAATTTGACGTTTAAAGTAATACAACCCATCATCCTGGCGTTCAGCAGCTACGGGATAAGATGCAGAAAAAAGCATAATTAACCCCAGGATTAACCATAGCAATGTCAACCAGCGCAACAAACGTGCTTCCGGGGCCCAATTACCAGCAGAATGATCAAAAAATGGAATGAGTTGACGTAGGTTCACGTTAAAACTATATATGTTTACACCGCCCTACAGCGAGTAAGGCGGTTGGAGCGGGGGAGACTTGACTAGTTTTGACCTATGAGAATCATGCCAAACCAGTATTAGTACCTTGCCTACCAGTTGCTAATTCTACCTTAACAATTTTACCACCCATTTTCTGAATTCGTTGCTGCTCGCGGAACCAGTTTTCGTAGGGAACCAACTTGGTAAAATAAGTATTCTGTAATTCCCTTTGGGTGCGGGTGCGGGTTAAGCTGGGAACGCAAGCGGTCACTTTAAATAAACGAGCCATTTTTTCTAAACTCCCTGTGTTTTGGAAAACCTTTTTTATCGGAAAAATCTTGAGACTAAATCCTGTCTCAAATCTTTGAATTTATAGCTCTAGTCAGAACGCTATAGACAGGGTTGATGGGTAGCTATTCTGAAGGCCTTTGCACCTTTGTAGGTGACTACGGCTATATCTATATCTATTCTATTCCGCTCTATAGGATCTACCCAAAGCTACTCAGACCTTTACAAATCTGGACTTTAGAACCTACTTGCTGTTTCATCGTAGTCTCAAGATGATTCTTGAGAGGTTTGTCTACTCCACAAGCTATCTCAGTAGAGCTTACCCTCAAAGTCTGGAAATCTAACATCAATACTAGACCGCTAATACTCACCCGAAGCATATAGAACGACCTAGAACTCATATTTGATTTCCAGACCTTAATCAAGTAGCACTGCTAACATTCATAGAATGCCAAAAAGTGCTAACTCACTCTTAGCTCAAACCAGAGGAAATATAGTCGAAGTAAACTCCCATTTCCTTACCAGCATCAGCACCAACCAAGCTAGCAGTTACTTCTTTCATGGCTTGGATCGCTTGAACTGTAGCACCAGCGGGTACACCCAAGGAGTTGTAGGTTTCTTTCAAACCGTTTAATACACGCTCATCTAAGATGGAAGCATCTCCAGCTAACATGGCGTATGTAGAATAACGCAAGTAGTAATCCAAATCGCGGATACAAGCTGCGTAGCGGCGAGTGGTGTACATGTTACCACCGGGACGGGTAATATCTGAGTACAACAGGGACTTAGCTACAGCTTCTTTTACGATCGCAGCAGCATTAGCACTGATGGTGGTAGCTGCACGGACGCGCAGTTCACCAGTGGCAAAGTAGCCTTTCAGCTTTTCTAGAGCAGCGGTGTCCAGGTATTTACCTTGAACGTCAGAAGAATTAATTACAGAGGTAATAGCGTCTTGCATTGTTGTTATTTCCTTATTTCCAACCTGATTGCAAAAGTTTTCGGTTCTAGCTGTGGAATCGCTCTAACCTATGACATTGCACCAACAACGTAGTCGAAGTAACCACCTGCTTCAGCTGAGTCTTCAGCGGATAACAGGGTAGCAGCAACGGATTTCATTGCAGCAACGCCACCAGCTACAGCGTCAATGGGTGTACCCAAAGACTTGTACATTTCACGTACACCAACGATACCGATTTCTTCAATGGGGGTCACATCTCCAGAAACGATTCCGTAGGTTACAAGACGCAAGTAATAGTCTAGGTCACGAAGACAGGTAGCTGTCATTTCTTGACCGTAAGCGTTACCACCAGGAGAAACAACATCAGGACGCTTTTGGAACAATTGGTCGCCAGCTTGCTTAACGATGCGCTCGCGGTTGTCAGTCAATACTTGGGCAATACGAAGACGTGCTACACCACCGGAAACAAAGCTCTTAATCCGATCTAACTCACCAGGGCTGAGGTAGCGAGCTTCTGCATCAGCACTCACGATAGACTTCGTGACGATACTCATTAATGGATTCCTCCAAAACTAATGACACCAGGTTTGAAACTGGTAGGATTTTTATTGGTCGATAGCAGTTTTGTATCTTAATACATTCTGGGTTACATTTGCTCCCCAAATGTGAAGAAGTTACCAAATTTTTCTATCCTTCCGGAAAATATTTTCCAGCATTATGTTGAGCATTCATTACTGCTCTTAATACTTTGTAATATTTTTTTTCACAATCGCTCATTTTCCGGGTTTTGGGTCTGGGGAATTGTAAAACAGGAGTAACTTTACCTGTCACTACCTGTCCTATTCCCCACATCTACCTTATCTGTTAGTACCGCGACCGGTTAAAACGGATGGAGATAGACTAGACCAAGACTGTTTAACTAGATCTGCTTCAGCTTTCACACTACCTAGGTAATTACCAGCAGGTAAGGATGGGAAGCGGTTATAGGGGACAACATCTTCACCAAAGTAACGACTGTATTCCCCAGTGTTGACTATGGTTTCTACAGCTGTTCTAAGACCACTATCTGCCAATATTTTGTTATATTGACGGATTTCACCTTGAGTTGCAGGGGCTCTCCCTAAAATGTGACGGAACAAGAATTCAATCACTTTGGTGTTGGGATAGGGTGTGTAGAACCGCTTGCGATAAATCTCCGAACTGGCTAGTTCAATCACAAATTCACGCACGGTGATTTCCCCATTACGCAGTCTACTGTCTAAATCACTGCGTCTGATATAGTCGGGAATTTGCCCACTAAATACATCCATTACCTGAACGTAAATGGCATTGATTACCTGGTTGATCTCAGGTTTGTTTGTACCTACGGTCATGCGGTAGATACGAGCCGGTTTGCGGCGACTTGTGCCTACACCAACTTCTACTGATTGACCACGACCATCGTTAAAGGAACGACCCAGTTCAATGAACAATGGTTTAGATTTGTCCATTTGTTTAGCTTTAATGGCTAAATCTGCGATCGCATTGCCCAGAAGTGGGGTATTTTCCGACTTAATCCGAGGTTGTAGGGTTTCAAAGCTAGGCACAACCAAATCATCATTTTGTTTAGTGAGCTGGTTGTAGAGTTTTTCGGTATTGGGGAAGTTAGCAGCAGGTAGGGTGGGGAAGCGACGGTAGGGGACAGTATCTTCACCAAAGGATTCAGCATATTCCGCAGTATTTACCATGGCATTGATAAAGGCTTTAATGCCTTGAGTAGCCAATATTTGATTATACTTACGGATTTCTGCCTGATCTAGGGGTGCGCGACCAAGGAAATGCTTAGTACCCAGCTCAATTACCTTAGTATTGGGATAGGGTGTGTAAAATTCCTTAATGTAAAGACCAGAACCACCCAAAGACTGAATAAATTCCCTAACAGTGATTTCCCCATTACCCAACTTACTTTCTAAATCGGTAAACTCATTTTGGATAATGTAGGGTGGAATATCCCGCTCAAATACCTGACGGTAAGCAGCTCCAATCAGGGTTTGAACTGCTAGTTTATCCGTAGCAATTAGTTTGAACACTTTAGTTTGTTCACGCTGTTTGCTTACACCTTGGTTAATGCGGAAATCCACACTAGGTTGGGTCCGTAATTCCTTAACTGCACCCAATTCCACGAAGCGAGGAGTTTCTTCCTTCTCCACCTTGTTGATGTCCTCGCGGATAGTACCAACTCGCAGTTGACGGAGGGAAAGACCAGCGGGAGTCAAATAACGTTCATAGGGGACAGTATCTTCACCAAAGGACTCGCTATACTCTACAGTGTCAAGAATAGCATCCACAACAGCATAAAAGCCCTTCTTAGAGGCAATATCAAAATACTTGTTGTTTTCTTCACGACCATAGGTAGGACGACCAAGTAATCGTCTATGAATGTACTCGATTGCCTTACAAACATATAAGGAAGTCCAGTACATCTTCCGGAATAAATCGGACTTGGCTAAGATTCTGATAAACTCTCTAACAGTAATTTCACCGTTTTCCAGTTTAATTTCTGCTACTTTAAGTCTTTGCCCCTCGTAAACATCGCGACCAAATACTTGTAAGTAACAGGCTTTAATTACAGCTTGGGTAGAACTTTCCGAGAATTTAACACTAGCACCCTTGGCAGCTTTTTTACCAATAGTTCCAGGTAACTGATCTAACTTGAACACTTTTGCACCCAAGGAACTGGGGGCCAGACCCCTAGCTTTAGGATTGCTCAATTGGTTATTAATACCTGGTCCTTGGTGAATGAGGATGCGACGAGTGTCCTTACCAAAAGGTGCAGGACTGCTGCTGGGGTTACGAGTTTCTTTGGGGAAGATAGCGCCGAATTGAATTTCTAGAGGGTCATTACCCGAACCATAAGGGTGCTGGTCTGGCAATGGCTGTTCATAAGCGGCAAAAGTGGTAATAAATTGGGGAACTTTTCGGAAAGGTGCACTGTATTTAAACAGATCCTGTTGTGGTCCCCAGTTACGACACTCTTGAGCTTCTTGTCCCAACCCGCGAATATAGGGTACGGTTTCTTCCCCAAAATAATCGCTATACTCTCTGGAATCCACCAAGGTATCTACTAAAGCGGGTAAACCACCATTGGAAATAATTGCAAAGTATTTTTGCACTTCCTCCCGACTACTAGGTCCACGTCCTAAAATGTGACGGAAAGCCAGTTCAATAACTCGGCTATTAATAAAAGGTTGGTAAAACTGTTTTTGGTAAAGGGGAGATTTAGCTAAACGACGCACAAACTCCTTCATGGAGATGGAGCCATTTTTCACCTTCGATTCCAAGTCGGAGATGGATAAACTATAAGCACGGGTAATATCGCGCTCAAAGATCTGACGATAAGCAGCCTTAACCACTTCTGTCTTCTCAGTAGCAGACAAACCAGGTTTCATCACATATTTAGGACGACGCTCGGCAGCGTTAAAATAAATTTGTGGTAATTGTAAACCCTGTTGATCTGCGGATGGACGTTGACGAACCTTTGTGGAAGGGGTTGGTGCTTGGAACTCAGTCAGCAGAACATCCATGTACTGAGTGACAATTTCTGTAGCTACTGGATCTTTGCGGAAGAAAGACAAAGAAGCAACCTTGATTTCCTGTAAAGCAACAATAGTAGCTTCACCAGAACAAGCATTTTCAATGATTTCCCTGAGTCCTCTGGTATTAACAGAAATGATGTTTGGGTCTCCTGCAACAATGGCATAAGTAGCATAGCGCAAGAACCAGGACAAGTCCCTTAAGCTCTTGGACATGTTACTAGGACCATAACGGGCAATATTAATCGGTCTAAACCCAGGAGGTGTGGGACCACCTGCAGAAGTATTGAAAATGGAACGCAAGCTCTCGAAGAATCCTCCCCGACTTTCTACATAGGTGATGGTTCCCAGTTTCATACCCTCTTGCACATTCATGGTACTACCACCCACCAGAGCCATTTCTGGTTCTTGGGGTTTTTCTAAGAATGCCATGGGTGAACCACCAACAAAGATGCGGTTAGCTGCACGAGAAACAATGGTCTCTGAGTTTTCAGTCAGAACTTGTGCAATTTCTAGGCGCTTTGCACCGGATGCAAAATAGCTTTCCAGTTCTGTTAGTTCCCCTCTCCCTAAAAAACGGTCTTGCTGTTCCGCTTGGGAAATGGTCGCTACCGGTAAAGTTTGATATAACTGTGGACGTGCTACGGAGCCTCCACCACTTGCCTTAACACTCATCGAATTGTTAAAACTCCTATAAGTTAAGTCTATGTGTTAAGTCTGGGTTGTTTTGCGGCTTGATATACTTGACATATTGGTATTTTTATGCTTAGCTCGCCTACAAAACTGCCAGTAAATTAACCCAGTCAATTTTTAGATTAGAACTTTTTGTGGTAACGCTGTTGATTTATTAAGAAGTGTGACAATTTTGTGATTTATTCTGTGATTTCAATTTCTCCTCACTAATGCTAAACTGGGGGGGAGTTAGGATGGATAAAGGGACAGTTATGAATTCCTCACTGTACCATGACGATTTTGTGCTGTGGACTCAAGAGCAAGCAAAAAGGCTGGAAGATAAGGATCTAGATGGTATTGACTGGATAAATATTAGGGAGGAGATAAGTAGTTTGGGACGCAGTGAGAAACAAGCTCTGCAAAACCGCTTAGAAGTCCTATTGGAACACCTACTAAAAAGATGCTATATAAACAATACTTATGACAACCGAGGTTGGGAGTTAACTATTAAAGAACAACGCAGACAAATTAAGCGTTTGTTAGCAGTGTCACCTAGTCTCAAGAACTATTTTGGGGAAGTTTTCCCAGAAACCTGGGAAGATGCTGTATCAGATGTAAGGGATATATATCCTGGTGTTGAACTCCCCACAACTTGTCCTTTCCCCCAGGATCGGTTACTAACCGATTGTTTTTGGAACCAGTAGTAGTGTAAATCCTTACTTACGTTTCCTGGAAAAATAATCTTCCAGAATTTCCAAAATCATCGGTGCAGCAACACTACCACCACCACCACCAGAATGTTCCGCAAAAGCGACGATAACAATTTCTGGTTTGTCTGCAGGTGCATAAGCACCAAACCAGGCATGATTTTCTTTCACCTTATTCCTCCATGCTTCCGCAGTACCACTTTTACCAGCTACTGGGGGAATGGTAGGTTTATTTAAGACCTTACCTGTACCTTCAGATACTACCTTTCGTAAACCATCTCGTAAGATATTAATAGTTATGGGCTTCATATTTAATGAATCACGCCATTTTTTAGCATCTCCGTTATCTTTTATCAAATGTGGCTTAACTCTGTAGCCATCATTAGCAGGTACGGCAAACATAACTGCCACTTGTAAAGGTGTAGTCAGAAGCGCACCTTGTCCGATGGTCATATTAATAGTGTCACCTATACTCCAGGGAATTTTCCAAGCCTTCTGTTTCCAATTGTCATCAGGTACTAAACCCCTAGCTTCTTCTGTGACAAAGTCAAAACCGGTTTTTTTCCCAAATCCATATTTACGAGTCCATTCAATCAATGTGGGACCACCAATACCTTTGCCAATTTGGTAGAAAAAAGTATCACTACTCCACTGCATTGCACCGACAAAACCAAGGGGGCCAAATCCCGCATGATTCCACTCCCCAAATCTAGTTCCACCAATAGTTAAAGAACCATAGGTTTGTAACACAGTATTAGGAGCAAACTTGCCTGATTCTATGGCCGCTGCAGTGGTCACAATTTTAAAGGTACTAGCGGGGGGAAACGCACTCAAAGCTCTATTAACTAGAGGGTGATCCGCACCCTGCACACTTTCCCAGTCTCGCTGAGAAAGTCTTTGTTTGGAGAAAACATTCGGATCAAAAGTAGGATGGGACACCATGGCCAGCACTTCACCATTATTAGGATTAAGAGCAATTATTGAGCCATTACGCCTACCTAAAGCTTTTTCAGCTGCTTTTTGAATGTCTAAATCTATAGTTAAGTGTAAATCATTACCTGCCCTAGCTTCTTTTTGACCTAACACCCGTAGGGGTCTACCAGCTCCATCCACTTCTACCTGTTGACCACCCCATTCTCCTCGCAGTGTTTTTTCGTGAGCTTTTTCCACCCCCATCTGACCAATCACATCACCCAGACGATAACCTTCGGACCTACGTTTTTTCAGTTGCTCTGCTGTTAATTCTCGTGTATAGCCAAGCACATGAGCTAAAATTTTTCCATGGGGATAGTATCTAACAGCATCGGTATTTATTTCTACGTTTGGTAATTCCGTGGCATATTCCTTTAAAGCTGTAATTTGAGCTTCATTTAAATGACGAGCAATACGAACTAGAGAAGAAGAATAAGCTCCAGCTTCTTCCAGCTTATCTTCTAAGTCCACCTGGGGGATATTCAGAATTTTCGATAAACGAGGGCCAACAACAGACCAAGATGGTTTAGTATGTGTCATGGGCCACAAATAAACGGATCTTGGGTAGCGGGTGGTAGCTAATAGTTTGCCATTACGGTCAAAAATATTTCCTCTTTCTGGTTGTTTGGGAATTATTCGCACGCGGTTAGATTCTGCGCGCACCCGCATTTTGGGTCCTTGAATGATTTGTAAGTAAACCAAACGAGCAGTGATACCAGAGAGCATTAACAAGGTGAATAGTATTAAGTATATGGATTGTAGACCACGCCCAACAGTGCGGTCACTTTTTTGATTGTTTACTGTCCGTGGTAATGGTGGTAATGTAATCATGATAGGAAAATATGGGATGTGGAATATGTATTATTTAAAAACAAGAGTAGTTTACAAGTTTCCACTCTGCTCTAACATTACTGGTTAATCACCGGATGAGAAAAATAGAGGTAATAGGAAAGCAGCAATAATTCCCAGTATCACTAGCAATTCAATCAAACTTAAAATTGTGTTACTTTGTAGCAACTGATAAAGGTTTGCCAAGCTTTGCCTATAATTATGAGTTAGAGACCAATTACGTAAACGAGTTAACCAGTGCTTGGGACTGTCTTGAGTGCGCACTTTCCATGAAATCATGGAAAGCAGTAGTGGCGCACCACCAACTTTAGCAGACATTAACAGGTGTATAGCTAAAGAACAGATTAGAATTAACCATGCTGTTAAATGGCAATAATACCAAATATGATCCAATTCTCCCAGTGGTAACCATTCTTCTTTCATCATTCTTCCAGATGTCACTGCTAAAACTGCAGCAATTAACATGAAGGTATTTGCCAACCGTTGTAAACTTAGCCACCAAATCGGTTGATTAAATTCATTGAGCTGGGATACTTTCTGTAGCGAGTCCGCTTGCAATAAACGTATTTTTCCGCCATGGAAGCTATAAAGCGAAAACAGGGGTAATAAGAGTAAGAATAGTAAAGCAACAGTACCGTGTATATCTTGAATAGGATTAATCTTGGCGATGGGAAGACTGCCAAATCTTTTGTCGAAGGTATTATATACTAAAAATCCAGTAATAATTGCAGCAAGCACTAAAATCCCACTCAAGGAGTGTAGAATCCTCAAAATTAGCGGTTGATATGGTGTTGAACGACTTATGAGTTAATATTGGGTGTATTGGTGTTAATTTCTGCTATTATAACCTTATAACCCTTCCAATAGTTCCGGAATATAATCATAACCATCAACACCAATCACAGAAATGATTTTGGCTCGGTTTTTTCCCAGTAGCTCTTGAAAGCTATCCTTACCTATTTGTCTGATTATAGTGTTTAATAGCATTGCTGGTTGATGCCATTCTTGAGATGCGATCTGCTCTAATAGGTACACAGCTAAGGAACCTGTATAAACTGCTTTCTCAAAATTCAACAATTGATAATAGGTTTCTGATAAGTAGGCTAGGTTACAACCCTGGGTATATAAGTCTCCAGTAACCTGAGCGGTTCTAAAACCCATTTCTAAATATTTAATTGCTGTTTGATGTTGTCCGATGACTAAGTGAGCAATACCCAGACTGCTAAAACACAAGGACTGGGTGGCAAGATCCTGTAATTTTTCCGCCAGTTTTAGTCCCCGCTCCAGGTAATTAATTGCCGATTCGTAAATTTCGGGTTCCAGGTTTTCCAATTCCCTTCCCTGCATAACTTCGCTGTAGCCCAGGTTTACTAAGGCGTTACTTTCTCCAGTTTTATCTCCCTTTTGTCTGCTTAGTATTAAGGCTCTTTGACTATAATTTATTGCCTCTGCATAGTTCTTACTCTGCACGTAAGTACGGGCTAAATGATTCAAATTAGCAATTTCACAGGATGTGTCTTCGCCATTCCTGGCAATTTCTAAGGCCTGTTCATGAAAATTTAAAGAGCGCGAATAATTACCCATAGCACGCTGAGAATAACCTAACAAAGTTAAAATTCTGGCTTTTTCCTGTGTACCTGCTACGGTGTTTAATGGTGCATCCAAATAATCGAGCGCATCTCGCAAGTAACTACCCCAAAAGGAAGCAAAAATTCCCCCATAGAGGGGAAAATAGGAACGCTGGGCAAAAGCTCGCAATATTTGTAGAACGATTTGCGATGCACCATCCCTATATTTAGCTTTTTGGTTCTCCCAACCGTATGCTAGCTGACTCCAAATGATAGCAAAGGTTAAAAATGTAGCTATGGATAATTTTGGACCAGCTTGAATATCATAAACCTGCTGGTCAAACCAACTAACTAAACCTCGTTGTAGAAATTGTAAGATTATTGCCAGTTCCACCCAATCGCTTAAACTCATACCTTGCTGCTTTCGAGCAAATTCTATGGCGGAATCTTCCATGGCTAGAGTTTGAAACAATGATTGCGGTACTTCACTTTTCACCAGTTTTGCCCAACTGGCCCAAGGACCACTTTCCCCCGGTATCCCACCAAATCCCAGCAAGTTCTTTTGTTCATACATCCAACTTAATAGGTTCTCTTGTATCCGTTGCCAACTGCTAATACCCAGCCCAATTCCCTCACATATTTCCTTTATATCTCTATTAACCGTACTAAACTGATCTAATGATTTAGCTATTTGTTGGAGTTGGGACAGGTTTAGAGCATGTTTTTGATTAGGATCTAAGTATCGTAAAAATTCAGTTAAATTTTCTTCAGGACTAGCACTGATAATTTCTCTTACTGCTGATGTAATTACCTCTGTGGCCTGGTTTTGCTCCTCCCACCGCTGCCATTGGCTTTGAACCGTTTTTATCGCTCTTAAACTACGATTGGCTTTGCCTTTTTTTGTCTCATCTTTCTCATTTTCTACTTGAAGTTGTATATCCCTAGTGCGATCGCTCAGAGCCAATTCAAATACCTCCCCCGTACCCACACTTATACCATTGAGTAACATTTGGTAGATTTGATCCACGGAGCTAATTTTGCCTTTTAGTGTGTTATTGACTATCTCGTCGATTAAAGCTAGGTAGCGATCGCGTAAAGGAAGAGATTCGGACATAGGGAGATTAGAAACAGGTGAAGATAGAAATCCTATAGACATAATAACATTTTTAGATATTGGATATGGCAACGTTCTTTAAAATATTCATAGGGCCAATGTCCTTAACTAGCTGCATTTGTGCGGAATTTTTAACCAATAAACTACCTGCAAACCCCAGGGAATTGATAGGAATGGAGATAAAATCCTCCTTTGATCTTGGTACAACCAACATCCAATTTCGGGTTGCCAGAAAATTGTAGGCTGCGGATTGTTGAAGATTATCAGTTGCTGTAATGCTAACCATGTCTAACAAAGCATAATACTTAGACAGGATGTCTTGAGGAGTTTCATCGGGGGAAAAAGCAGTGAAAGCATGAAGGAAAGGAAATGCTGGTATGGTAGTAATGCCATTTTCCAATTTAGCTGTAGTCAATAATGGAGCTATGGGAATTTCAGTTTCAGCTAGGGGAATAATTTGTAAATGTTTATGGCGCTGACTAGCACCAGCAACTTTACCGCCATTATAGAATGCCAGTCCATCAAATTCGGCTAAACAGGCCCACATTGCTGCCAAATCTTCCCCAGTCAGCAGACTCTCTTGTTCTACGAAAGCACGGGTAATAATCAATAGGTGATAATTAACCACATTGAACTTATTCAATATACAAACATGAGTTTCTGAGATATCAGCTACAAATAGATCTTCTTGATATGGCAGAAAAGGGTTAAAGTCTGTTCCGGAAACCTTAATAATTTGATCTTGTTTTTTTTGGGCACTTTGTTTGCGATTCAGGTTAGACAAGACTCGTACTAAAAAGATTACTCCATCTTGTTCAACAAATTCGGACTTGGTAGATATGGGTATGAGTGCACCGCACTGTAAAGCATGGTGAGTAGTTTCCTGGAGTTTTTTCCACAACGTCCCAGGAGGGAGTAGGATTTGACTGTATGTCATGGGGAAGAAAACGATTCTGGGAGAGGTTCAATCAGTTCTCATGATAAGTGACAACTAAAGAAACATTAATCATTTAAGATATGAAAGTTATTTTTTTGTACGTTACATGTAAAGACCGGGATGAAGCTCTTAGTATAGGTAAGCTATTAGTACAAGAGCGTCTTGTGGCATGTGCTAACATAGTAGAAAATATGGATAGTATTTACTGGTGGAATGGTGAAGTTCAAGTAGAAAAAGAAGCAATTTTAATTATGAAATCTCGCCAAGATCTATTTGTACAAATAAAGGATAAGATAAGTTCCCTACATTCTTACGATACACCTTGTATTGTGGCTATGCCAATTGATTATGTAAGTGAGACTTATTTAAGCTGGCTAATTAAAGAAACAAAAACATTATGGAATATGGGAGCAAAAAACATTGAACTACTTTAACAACTGCATAGCATCATTGAAAAATTGACGATATAGATATCTAGTAATCAAAATTGCCGTTAGTAAATTAACCAGGACTACCATAAAAACGATAAGAATTTGGTAGGATAAGGCTTCCAGCGGTGACATACCTGCCAGTAATTGTCCGCTACTAAAAGTAGGTATGGTTACCATCCCCATGAACATCATTTGATTAAGTGTGGGAAAAAGAGCTGTTCTAATTGCGTCTCGGCGATATTGACTAACAGCTTGTTGTGGCGTTGCGCCTAAACTGAGATGGGTTTCGATTTCTTGAGGAAATTGACGAATACTGCCAACTAATCTTTCCCCTGCTACTGCTGCTGCATTCATGGCATTAACAAGCAATATGGCGGATATAGGAATTAAATAACGTGGTTCATACCATCTATCAAGTTTAATAATCAAAAAGTTTATATAGATAAGAATTAGTGATGTACTGACAAAAATAGTTATCCAAACCAGGGGAAGTAAGAAAGAAACTTTGGTACTGATACGGTTTCTGGCTACAATAGCTGTAATTGTCAACATAACCAGGAAAAACCCCCCAATAACCCAAACATTATCAGTGGCAAAAACGAAATCTAAAACGTATGCTAACACGACCAATTGGAAAAAGCTTCGCAACCCTGCTATGACTAGGTTTAATTCCAGTCCCAATTTTTCCCAGACGGATAAACCAATGGTAATAGCCATTAAACCCAGAGCAAAACCCAAATCCGTAATGTCCAACCTAACTAAATCTGACATAGTTCAGTAATACTAGTATATGACCATATTATAAATATAATAAATAGTATGACTAACCAGTACAATTAGAACAGGCGAATAGAATAGCCATTCCTATTAGAACAATACTTTTCCGTCTGATCCCTATCCCGCAATTAAGATAAAAACCATGATCCAAGGTGTAAATTCCGTTCCCGCATTTGATATCAAACAGCAGTATTTGGCCATTGAGTCCAAAATTAGTCGTGCTGTGTTAGAAGTTCTCAGTTCCGGACGTTACATTGGTGGCCCCGGAGTGGAGGGGTTTGAACAGCAATTTGCTGCCTATCATGGTGTTAACGAGTGTGTAGCTTGTAATTCCGGTACTGATGCCTTGTATTTATCGCTACGGGCTTTGGATATTGGGGCGGGGGACGAGGTAATTACCACACCCTTCAGCTTTTTTGCGACTACGGAAGTGATTAGTGCGGTAGGGGCTATACCTGTATTTGTAGATATTGACCCCACTACCTTTAACTTGGATGTGAGCAAAATTTCAGCGGCTATTACCAAAAAAACTAAAGCTATAATGCCTGTACACCTGTTTGGATTACCTGTGGATATGACAGCTTTGATGGAGATTGCTCACTCCCATAATTTAGCTGTTATTGAGGATTGCGCTCAAGCTACAGGTGCGAGTTGGGAGGGACAAAAGGTTGGTAGTATAGGAAATATTGGGTGTTTTAGCTTTTATCCCACTAAAAATTTGGGGGGTTGTGGTGATGGGGGAGCAATCACCACTAACGATAGAGAAATAGCGGACAAAATTAGACTATTAAAGGAACATGGTAGCAAGACAAGATATATTCATGAGGAAGTAGGTGTAAATAGTCGTTTAGATGCTCTCCAAGCTGCAATTCTGGAAATCAAACTACCCTATTTGGATATTTGGAATGAACAACGGCAAAAAATAGCCGCCTATTATTATCAACATCTGGGACAAATTTCTGGGATTACCCCACCGCAAGAATTATTGGGGGGGATAGGAGTTTGGAATCAATATACTATTCGCGTTTCCAGTCAAGAGAGAAATGGCGCTAGTTCTAAATATAGGGACTGGGTGAGAACTGCGCTACAAGAAAGGGGAGTGAGCACCATGGTCTATTACCCTGTACCTTTACACCTGCAACCAGTATATCAATGTTTAGGTTATGAGTGTGGAAGATTGCCAGTGTCTGAAGCAGCTTGTCATCAAGTTATATCCTTACCTATGTTCCCAGAACTGACTCAGGAGCAGCAAGACAGGGTGATTTATAGTTTGAAGGACTGTTTGAGTTAGTTGAATATGGGTTTGGTCCAGGACCAAACACCCTTTAAGAATTCTCTGACAACCGCTTACACAGGTGAACTAATATTACTATTAGACAAAGATTCTACTAGAGAGCGCACAGAAGCAATCATAGCAATTTCACTGTTAAGTTGATTAATCGCCGATCCTACGCCCACACCAGCAGCGCCAGCAGCTACAGCTAGGGGTGCGGTGACATTGGAAATACCAGAAGCGCACAAAACGGGGATGGACACAGCACGAGAAATTTCAAATGTTGCTGCTAGGGTGGGAGCAGCTTTTTCAATTAAACCCAGGGTTCCAGCATGGGTTGCTTTACTACTAGTTCCCCCTTCGGTTTGAATAATGTCAGCACCAGCTTGAACTAGGGCTTCAGCTAGTTGCACCTGTTGGTCTAGGGTGAGAATATGGGGAACAGTCACAGATAGGGTTATTTCAGGCAGTAAGGCACGAGTTTTATGGGTTAGGGATAAAACTTCGTCGGCTTCAAATTTGCGACCTTGTGCGTAAAATGAGTCAAAGTTGCCAATTTCAATTAAATCGGCACCAGCATTTACAGCCAGGACAAACTGCTCTGGTTCCACAGCAGATACACAAACTGGTAAGCTGGTTAAACTTTTGACTAAATGGATTAATCTTTGGTCAGCAGCAATATCAACGAATGTTGCACCGCCTAAATCCGCCGCTTTAACTATAGCAGCTACACTGTCAAGGTTGAAGTTATTTAAACCGCTAATTACTTTTAAAACGTTGCGGCGAAGAAAAGCATTTTGCAGCTGAGGAAGCATGATCATAGTTTTTATTTCTGGTATTTTTGGACTATTTCAAGGTAGAACTATTTTTACACCTTCTGAAGATATTCCACAAGACTAACTGTCGAGATAGTTGCCCTATGTCTGATCAAACCTGGCTGTCAAAATTAAAACAACATAAGGCGATCGCTGTTATTCGTACCCCAAAAATGTACTGGGGTGAACAGATGGCTATGGCCGTAGCATCCGCAGGTATGCAGTTAATAGAAATTACTTGGGATAGCGATCGCGCCCGGGATTTAATTTCTAAGTTAAGAGTTCATTTACCCCATTGTCTAATTGGGACTGGTACCCTATTTAATGTTCAACAATTACAAGAGGCGATCGCTGCTGGGGCCCAGTTTCTTTTTACCCCCCACACAGATGTAGAAATGATTAAAATGGCAGTTTTTAAAAACGTGCCCATTATTCCTGGAGCTTTAACACCTACAGAAATCATTACAGCTTGGCATCAGGGTGCAAGTAGTGTCAAGGTGTTTCCTGTGCAAGCTATGGGGGGAGTTAACTATATTAGGAGTTTACAAGGTCCTTTGGGTCATATTCCCCTGATTCCCACAGGTGGGGTGACTATAGACAATGCCTCAGCTTTTTTGCAAGGGGGAGCTATTGCAGTAGGTTTGAGTGGGGAATTGTTCCCTAAACAATGGGTACTAACGGAAAACTGGTCAGCTATTAGCAAGCAATCTAAAGATCTCATGGTAAGATTAAATGGGAGTTAACCTACTTGCGCAATAGCTGGGATATGAAATATTGGGTAGCGAGGGTAGGTTGTTCTGCTTCCATAAGCGACCTTACTACAGCTACGCGCTGGGCCCCAGCCTTGATGACATCATGAATGTTACCCATATCCACACCTCCAATGGCAAACCAAGGAATGGGACAGTTTCTAGCTGCATAACTTACATACTCAAATCCTGCTGCTGCTTTTCCTGGTTTAGTTGGTGTTTCATATACAGGACCGACACCAATATAATCCGCACCCTCTGTAATTGCTGCTTGCATCTCCTGGGGGTTGGTGGTGGAACGTCCTAGGATACGTTGTGAACCTAATAATTCCCTAGCTACAGCAACTGGTAGATCTTGTTGTCCTAAATGTACTCCATCCGCATCAACAGCTAAGGCTAGGTCTATACGGTCATTAACAATAAACAAAGCACCATAAGTTCGACACAACTCTCTGAGTTTCTTAGCCCTATCCCAACGCACCATGTCATCAGCTGTTTTTTCTCTATACTGCAGTATGGTCAGTCCACCTTGGAGACAAGACTCAACAATAGCTAATAAGTTATCCGCAGGAGACGTGACTAAATACAAGCGAGACTGCCATAATAGGTGATGACGTTGATGACCCATCAAGGTACTTTCTAGGGTATACACTTGATAGCGCATTTGCTTAAAAGTTTTCCCCATTTCTTCGTGATGTAGCTTGCCGTATTCTTCTAAAACCCTAAAGGCTTCCTGAATACGGCAAAAATTAGCCTGTAATAGGGATGTAATAGAACTACGCTGTTCCTCTTGAGGATGGCTCAAAACCGTGCCAGGATCACCTACAGTATCTCGTGCTGCTCTGATTTGTGGTGTGTGCCACCTAGCAACTTCTTGACGTAGGTTTTTACAGGTTTCAGCTAGGGAGGCATCATTTAAGCCAAAACGACACCATTCTTCAATGATTCGCAGCCCCTCCCGGGATCTATTTAAATTTGCATCTAGGATACGATAAACCACAATTGTATGTTGTAATTATATTTTGATTATATTTTGGGTAGGAGTTGATTTTACCTTGGGCTAAAGGATGCGATCGCTATATTATTTTACAGCTTGTGGGGAACTGTGGTTAAATAAAAATTGCTCAGATCAGGTAATTTTTTCTAGAATTTATCAAGAAGATCACGAGGGTAACAAGATTGGACGATAACTACCAAACCTACTTAAATCGGTTAGCGAGAATGACGCTACCAGATTCTTTCAGAACCCAGGTTCAACATATCCAGGAATCCTCTAAATTCCAGTCCGTAGATGGTGTCCTCAGAGCAACCCCCTTTCCCGGTTATACCCTGATTACTCCACCAGCAAGTGAGGATCCGCAAAATGCGGACTTTTACAAGCAAATAGAGACTTTTGGGCAATTGCTGTTAGAGTTACCAATTGCTTCCGATTTGATTGTACCCTTACCGGTGAGCAGTTTTCATGTTACTTTGGCAGATTTGATTTGGGATCATGCGTTTATTCACGCCTGCGAGAAAAAGCCTGATTTTGAAGAAGAGCTAAACTCTTATCTAGGAGACTTGTTTGGTCAGTACCAAAAATTGCGTAGTTCATCGCAAGGTCCCATTTCTTGGCAAGTCTTAGGAGTAATAGTAATGCCTAGAGCTATAGCATTGGGTTTAATACCAAAGGATGAACGCTCATACGAAGAAATTATTCAACTACGACGACTAATTTATCAAAATCGCAAATTAATGGGACTGGGCATTGAACAGCACTATCACTTCACAGCCCATATTACGTTAGGTTATTTTAGTGAAATCCCTGCTAACTTAGACCGGGTTAATCTGAGTAATTTATTATCGGAATTAAATCAATATTGGCTGTTAAATTTCTCAGAAATTGTGGTCAGTCAAGCTGAGGTAAGAAAGTTTGATGATATGACCCATTATTATCGTCAACCAAACTGGTCTAGTTTCAGGTTTTAAGGGGATAGGGGGAAATGGGGACTATAAATGCGATCAAACAAATTCCAATTTTTGATATCCTAGATAGACAGCTTCTAAAAACACATCAGCTGACATATCACCGGGCAAAACTGATAAATTAATTATGGACTGAACCTGCTGAGACAATTCCAGTGATAAAGAAGCTTTAGCTTTAGAAGACATACCACCACGGGTTTTTAAATACTCACGAATCACCGCAAAATCATCGGGCAACAACTGGGACAGGTCACAGTTTTGCTGCAGCTTGACACAAAGCAACTGCGCTTCTGGAGAAATAGTTAAGTTGACAACTTTATTTTCTATTTGAGACTGGATTACTATAGTTCCAGCAACCATATCACCCAGACGCTTTTCATTCTTAGCTAAGATGATTAAAAAAGCACCGATGAAAAAAAACTCATCCACAGGACGGAGTAAAGCTCGCAATACCGACTGTTGTAGTCCCACTAGTCTACCATCATCTCTGATTACCCGAATTTTAGCCATGCGTTTACCAGGGGTCTGTCCTTGCCATAAAGTCTCAAAAAAGACAAAATAGCCCGTATAAATAGTGAAAACAGTCAGGAAAGCGATCGCCCATATCCACAAACCAAAAGCTGAGTCTAAAATTGTTGATATAACTAATTGACTAAAGATAAATACCCAAGCAATGATCACCAAAATTAAAGTGGTAGTCAAGACCAAATAGTCAATTAAAAAAGCCCAAGCACGACTTCCTATACCAGCTAAGGTAAATTCCAGCTCCACACTTTCGGGAGTATTAAATTTGACTTTATTGAATAAGTGCATGGTTTAAATTTCCCGTTCTCGTAACTTTAAACCCAATCCTTCGCGACGACTGCGTAAGTCATAATAAATTACAGCTCTGAGAGATTGCCAAAAAGGTAAAATTAGGGCACTACCGCCTATAAATATAGCAATAAAAAGGAGGGGATTATTGTCAGATGTGAATTCCAATATTCCCTGAACAATAAAGGAAATAATTTGTAATAAAATTTGCATTGGTAAAGTGATTAAAGATGCTACAAAAAGGATGAGAAATATTCTCCATACATGACCTTTGGTTAACTCCCAGCTGCGACCAATAGTAGAGGTAGCATCCACATTTTCCTCAATTGCTAGAGGGAGAGTTACCAGAGAAAACCGAATTTCTAACCAGATAGATCCTACAATAGCGACAATAGCCAACAGAAGAACTAGGAGAAATATCAGAACCCACCAAGTACCTATATTAGTGGGATTCTGAATGTCTAACCCACCCAAAATTGCCGTAGGAATAAGCACCAACAAAAATCCTAGAATAGAAAAACTAACAAAAATCCCAACGTAGATGAAAAACATTAAAATCAATGTGCCTAAAAACTGCCACAATCGGGAATTAACAAATCGTTCACCCGAGTGAACACTTTCTGGTTGATTAACCAAATCACCAAAACCTAAACGACTAATCAGAGCTGATAAAGCACAAAATTTAGCCCAACCGTAGACTGGTACAAATATCCATAGCCAAGCTTTTAAAGACAGCAAAAAGTAGTCTTTAAAATGGGAACGATATAAGCGAACTGATGCGCTAACTGCATTTCCCACTGTTAAAACCTGTCCGGTGGTGTAAAAACCTCTATTCTCAGCCATAATAAAAAACACTCCAATTAACTACTAAGTCAGATCACAGTAGGCAATTTGCAAAAGGAACGGATATTATTGAGAGTAAGAATATATTAAACTAAATTCACCTCAGTACCGTAAATTTAATGAATATTAAACGTTGGATTAGCACAAGGGAAGAAAATTGGCAACGGTTAGACTCCCTTTTGAGCAAAATAGAGCGAAAAAGACTAAAATCCCTGAAATCGTCAGAAATTAGAGAGCTGGCTAGTCTTTATCGGTCTATAACAGCTGACTTAGCACGAGCGCGCACCTACAACGTGTCCCATACTTTATTTCAAAGTTTACAACTCCTAGCAACCCGTGCTTACACACAAATTTACCAAGGTTCTCGAAAACAAGAATGGGAAGGAGTCATACAGTTTTACCGTTGGAGATTTCCAGCTATAGTACAACAGACCTTTCCCTATATCATTGCTGCTACAGGACTATTCATCTTAGGGATGTTAGTAGGTTGGTGGTATAGTTGGCAAGATCCCAGTTTTATGTCCCTACTGATACCTGAGAGTTTGATTTCCCAAGTTAGAGATCAGGGTGAGTTATGGATGGGTTCCATAGTCGGTATAGAACCCTTAGCATCCAGTAATATTATGATTAATAATATTTCTGTTTCCTTTTCTGCTGTTGCTGGGGGAATTACGGGGGGAATATTCACTATTTACATATTAGTATTCAATGGATTATTGATTGGCTCTATTGCTACTTTAGTGGCTGAAAATAATCTAGCCTATCCATTTTGGGCCTTTGTATTTCCCCATGGTGCCCTGGAATTACCTGCCATATTTTTTGCAGGGGGAGCAGGTTTATTATTGGGTAGAGGAATTCTATTTCCTGGTAAATATTTACGTCTAGAAGCAATTAAATATTACAGTTCCCTTGCTGCACAATTGGTTTTTGGAATTGTACCATTACTAATTATTGCTGGAATAATCGAGGGGTTTTTCTCTCCCAACCCCATAATACCAGATCCAGTTAAGTATTTAGTGGGATTGGCAATATTTATTCTATTAGTGATGTACTGTAATCGTAAATAGTAATTGATAGAAAAATGAATAAATTATTATATAATATAGCCGACCTATCCCATAACACTATCTAAATACGCTAATCTTTCGTGAGGTAATTATGGAATTTAATATAGATAAACAAACTGTTCAAAATAAATCCCACTTATTGGAACATTTTAGAAAGCTGGTAGAGGAGAAAAGAAAAAACATTACAAAAAAAGTAAATAATGCTCCACAAAAATTAAGTAATGAAAAGCACAAGTTAGAGGCAAAGGAAATAAACACGGCAATATACCAAATTAAGGAGGGTTTTGTACGTAGGGTTATTGAAACTGCAAGGGAAAATAATTGGAATGATCAAGAGAAGTTATCATCGCTCCTTTTTGTAGTTTATTGCTCTCAGGTTGTGATGCTTGATTTACGTCATCAAGTTTGGGCTTATGAATATATGGCCTTTTCCCGAAGAGTTGGCGAACTCTGGGAGGATTTTGTTAAATTGCCATTTTTGCATCCACCCAGAACAGTGGATTTAGTTGAGTTTGTACCACCACTATTTTCCGATGTCATAAAGAATCTCAAACAAAGTACAGAAGAATATATTAGTGTATTACCTATTTCTTTAAAACAGAAACACGACTTAATCAAGTATTATGAAAAAGTGTGGGTATTAATTAATACTGGCAATATCAGCCTTGAGCTGGATTTTCATGCTACTATTAGAGGGAAAAAATTTAATATAGACTTTAAAAGTGGATTTGGATCCAACGAGAAAGGAAATACTAATCGGATGCTTATGATAGCAACTATCTATTGTAGTTTGTCAGACGAATATAATAATGTTTTATTTATTCGTGCTGAAGAAGATTCAAATAATCACTACTTTAGAACTCTAAAAGAATCCGGAGTCTGGAGTGCTTATTGTGGTCATCAAGCATATCGAAAAATTGCTGATTTTACGGAGTTTGATATTCATAATTGGATTAACTCCAATATTGACTGGGAACATGATTTATTAAATAGAACTGTTCAGGACTTTACTAATCGTAATTTAATGGGTTATCTGCAATGGTAAGTGAAACAATACTAAAAGATAAGTATCAAACTTATTTTACATCGAATAATTGCTTGTCCTCATATATGGTTGCACTTTTAAAACTGGAAAACAGTGACCAATTACTTGAACCCTCTGCTGGAGAAGGACATCTTTTAGAAGCAGCACTTCAATGTAACAATGCCATATCATCTGTCGCTTATGAATTACATCCAGAACATGCTAAAAAATTACGTTCCAAGTTTAATGACGTTAAAAATGTCCAGATCAGAGAACGTGACACCATTTTTTGCCCGGATTTGGATTTATGCGAGTCTTTTGGCCGCAAATTTACTAAGATTTTAGGAAATCCTCCCTATGGTGCTTGGCAAGACTATGAGCGTCGTAATCAATTAAAAAAGAAATATCCGGGATTTTATATTAAGGAAACTTATACGGTTTTTCTCCTGCGTTGTCTCAAATTACTTGCAGATAACGGAAGACTAGTCTTTATTATTCCCGATACTTTTTTATATCTTCACCGTCATATTATGCTTAGGCGTTATCTTCTTGAGGAATTTACTATTGAAAGTATAGATGTCTTTCGTTCATCTTTATTTCCAGGTATTTCCTTTGGCTATGCGGGTCTTTGCGTTGTTTCAATTTTTTGTCAAAAACCACAATCTCATCATGGCTTTTATGTTAGATCTGTTGATAAATTGGCAAATTTGCACTTATCTTTGAATCTTAAGGAATACAATTCTGGCTATGGTTCTAATCATAATTATATTCTCCAAAAAGATATTCGTATTACAGAATCTTTATCCATTCCCATATCAAGGAATAATTCAGTTGTTGCTGAAATATCTGATCATACAACCAAAATGGTTGATGTTGCTGATTGTGTGACAGGTTTTTATTCAGGAAATGATAAATTATTCCTACGTAAAGCATCTGGTTTAGTCAAGGGATCTAAAGATTACTTATTAGTGGATCCTATTTCTATTGAACCTAATCCTTGTAATTTGGAAAATTCTCTGCGAGGAATAGAGGGAACAAAGCATTTTGTACCTATGCTTAAAGGTGGGGGCTATAATTTTCTGAAACCAACTCAATGGTATGTGGATTGGAGTTTAAAAGCAGTTGAATTTTATAAAAACAATAAGAAGTCTAGATTCCAAAATTCTTCCTATTATTTCAAAACAGGAATTGGCTTTCCTATGGTAACCTCTAAACGTCCGACAGCAGTATTAATTGAGCAGACTCTTTTTGATCAGTCTATAGTAGGAATTTTTCCTAAATCTTCCATAGATTTATTTTTCTTATTAGCTTATTGTAACTCTCCTGCTTTTTGGCATTGCTTAAAATCTATTAACCCTTCAGCAAATAATTCTGCTAAATATATTTTAAAAACTCCTGTGATTTTGCCAGATGAATATGTGATGCAAGACATCTCTTGTCGCACTCAGGAGTTAGTATTACAGATGAAACACGGTCATAAAACAAGATTGTGTGAAATTCTTGAGGAAGAAATCATTGCTTCTATTATGAAATATATCAATCGACAGATATCTTCTAAGCTGGTGAATACATCTGTTATGAATATATTTTCTAGTTTTTAAGAATTCCTCAAACGGTAGAGGTGAAAGCACAAATATGTGAGTTTAGACAATCTAAACTCCAGAAATAACTCATATAATTAAATAACCACGCCAAACTAATGGTTGGTTTTCCGCACTTTTCTCAGGTATGAGTAGTCGCCAGCTTTTACCTTCCTTCTGAATTTGTAAATAGATATTAAAATGGTTGTGCGATTGAGTGATTTGTCTACTTGGTAATTTAACCTTCAAATCATAAACTCCTTCCAGATGATAACCCGGTAAATTTTCAATTGTGAGAGCTTGTTGCTGATTAATTACCAAATGTTCCACAGTAAACCCTTCAAAATCCAAATCTAGTTTTTGTTCCAGCTCCTGCTGAGCTTGCTCTATCTGCATACTGACCGCCTTAACAACTAACTCATAAGTTGGAATTAATACAAGACTACTACATGCAGTTATAGACAAAACTAATAAAGTTAAAATCCCTCCAAAAAGCAATCGTGCCATAATTACCCAAATTAAGTTAAAATACCAATGTAAAATATCTTAGAATCAATTAACTTGTTAATTAACTTGAGTAGTGAGAGCATACAGTAGCTTACCGCTGGTAAAAAATCCTCAGCAACTAGAAAGTCGCTTATCAGAAATCCCTCACGCACCAGGGGTTTATTTGATGCGAGATGACAGGGATACCATTATATATATTGGTAAATCACGAAAATTACGCTCTCGAGTACGTTCTTATTTTAGGGATTACACAAGTAAAACCCAACGTATCAATACAATGGTGCAACAGATTACAGATATTGAATTCATCATTACGGATACAGAAGCGGAAGCTTTAGCATTAGAAGCAAATTTAATTAAACAGCACCAACCCTATTTTAATGTTCTACTTAAAGATGATAAAAAATATCCCTACCTATGTATCACCTGGTCAGAAGAATATCCGCGACTGTTTATCACCCGTAAACGTCAACGGGGAACACAAAAACTTGAAGGAGATAGACCACGCAAGGATAAATATTATGGACCCTATACAGATTCAACCCTATTGCGGGGAGTTTTACATATATGCCAACAGATATTTCCCATGCGACAAAGACCTCAACCTTTATTTAAAGACCGTCCTTGTTTAAATTATGATATTGGTCGCTGTCCGGGAGTATGTCAAAAGTTAGTTTCTGTAGAAGACTATCATAAAGTTGTAGAAAAAGTGGCTATGGTATTTCAGGGAAGAACGGAGGAACTAATTGATATTTTAACATTACAAATGGAAACCGCCGTCAGTGAATTAAAGTTTGAAGCTGCTGCTGGAATTAGAGATCAAATTATTGGTTTAAAATCCCTAACTGCTCGTCAGAAAGTATCCCTACCCGATGATACAATTTCTCGAGATGCTGTTGCTTTAGCCACAGACAATCAACAAGCCCATATTCAGTTATTTCAAATTCGTGCTGGCAAATTAGTAGGAAGATTAGCTTTTGTAGCCAATGGTCATGCTGACCCAGGAGAGATTTTACAGCGGGTTTTAGAAGAGCACTATCAAACTGCAGATAGTGTGGAAATTCCCACAGAAATATTGGTGCAATATGAATTACCCCATGGAGATATTTTAGCTGATTTTCTTAGGCAACGTAAAGGCAAAAAGGTGAATATTATTACTCCTTTGAGACAAACTAAGGCAGAATTAATTGAGATGGTAGAGAAAAATGCCCAGTATGAATTAAAAAGAATGCAAAAAATGGGTGAGGTTAATCAAAAATGTCTGGAAGATTTAGCAGAAATTCTGGGTTTATTAGATTTACCTCATCGGATTGAAGGTTATGATATTTCCCATATTCAAGGTAGTAATGCGGTAGGTTCCCAAGTAGTGTTTATTGATGGTCTACCAGCTAAACAATATTACCGTCACTATAAAATTAAAAACTCTAATGTCACCATTGGTCATTCTGATGATTTTGCCAGTTTAGCGGAGGTTATTTATCGTAGATTCAGACAGTATATTGAAAATCCCCAATTGCCAAGACAGGGAAATGATGACTGGCCAGATTTAATTATGATTGATGGGGGTAAGGGTCAACTATCTACGGTTGTGAATATTTTACAAGAAGTTGACTTGTTAAAGGATTTACAAGTGATTAGTTTGGCAAAAAAAAGAGAAGAAATCTTTTTACCCCAGGAGTCTCAACCTTTGATAACTCAAACAGAGCAACCGGGTGTACAACTGTTAAGAAGACTTAGGGATGAAGCTCATCGATTTGCTATAGGTTTTCATCGTCAACAGAGAAGTAATCAATGGCAAAGGTCTTGTTTGGATGAAATTCCTGGTTTGGGTGTCCATCGACAGAAGCTATTATTGGCTCATTTTCGCACTATTGATTATATTCGTCAAGCAACAGTTCAGCAATTAGCAGAAGCTCCTGGAATTGGATTGAAGTTGGCACAGCAAATTTTTGCCTATTTCCATCCTTAAAGTAATGATACGCTACAAATAAAGAGCGATCTTTTCCAATCGCATTTATATCTCATAGGGGGTGTTGGGTCTAGTTCTTCTTCCGGTTTAGGTTTAATTGGATGCAGAAAATCTTGATTAAAATCTGTCTTCCTGGTTTTTGGGACTGATTATGTTTTTCTTCAATTAACTGTTGTGTCAATAGTTCTATGCGGTTTTCGTATTCTTGTTGCTGATTTAAATTTTGCTGTGATTGTAATTGGGCTTCCCTAAGTTTATTTTGTAGTTCAAATGATTCATTTTGGCACTGAGATTGTAATTGAGCTATTGATTGATTCAAAAGACCAATTTTATTATGCAACTGCTTAATTTCCTGCTCAAATTCACTTCTTTGACTATCTATTTGGACTTGTTGTAATTCACGTTCCTGAATTTTTTCCGCCAGGTCTATTTGCAGCTTCCTATTATTTTCTTGTAGTTTTTTTTCTCTTTTTCGAGCTAAAGTATGTTCTAAAGTCATCAAAATAATCATTACAATAGTGGCAATTATAGCGACAGCATAAGACTCAATCCAACCGCTAGTAGAAAAAGGATTAGCAGTTCGTTCGGTTGCACGAGGATTAGCATATACCGATTGAGGAAAAATAGCAGGGGGATCAAGCAGCAGGTCATAAGGAGGATTTTTTAATTCTTCAGGGTTAAGAGCTGCTCTCCAAGATATGGGTGTTGAAGAATTTTTACCAGAATAGGAGATAATATTTTTTCCATTTGGATCTGTAAGTATTAAACCAAATAATTGGGTGGGTGGAATTAAATATAAGATGAACGTAGGTTGGGTTGAAGTATGAAACCCAACGCCCCCATGGGTAACCCAATGAATATTAGAAGCAATTATACTACCTATACCTGTAAATATAGATGTTATTATACCCAGTCTAACTAATGCTTCTTTTCCCCGAATTCTACTTATTGATGTACTCATTTTATATTCCTTAACTTGGTAAGTAAACTAAGGCTTAAATACTGTATATCATAGTATTAATGTAAATTTACCATTGTCTTGATTATTGGTGCTTCGCAATCCCGTTTATATCCCATGGGGGTGTTGGGTTATTAAACTCAACCCAACCTAGATTATTCGCATTTCACATTCGGATCCTGCTTGATCAAAGATTGAGGATAAAGGGTTTTGGGGTAGGGGGTAGAGTGTTTTTAAAAACATGAGATCGCAAAGCACTCCACACGCGAGATTGCTACTTTAAAGGATGTTTTAAGTTCTGGGGCGATCGCATTTCTCTAGTTGTTCATGCGATCGCTAATTTAATAGCACTTCCCAAAGGGAAGTGCGCTTTAGTGCATACGAAGGACTTACGCAAAAAGGAAAGTATGGGTAATTCATTAAGTCCTATTAGATGTGGTTAGGGGAAAAATTTGTAAACAATTAGAAGGATCTTTTGTTAATTGCTGAACAAAATCTCGCCGTAATCCAGTGGTTGCACCAAACACAGTTATCACCTGATAATCAATCCCTGTTACATAATTTAATTGACGAATCCAAACAGGGGAGGGAATAGAAGATTTTCCACACACTTTTTCCTTCTTGTAAAAAGAAGGACCATGCAATACAGAAAGCGCAAAACATTTGTTACCACTTTGTTTTCCTTCACAGACGAAAATTTGACAATTTTTATCGACTGATTCAATCCATTCTCTACTTGTAGTCTGAACGGTTTTTAACTCATTATAGTCAAATGCTATCAGACTAAAAGTACGTAAACCTCTATAAAAGTCTTTGAGTCGGGTTCGGAATAATTCTTGAAATTCTAATATAGTATCAGGTAAATTCCAAAATTCGCCAGTTGTATCTGGGGGAATTAAAGTGGAACCGCGCCAATATGGATTGCTACTTCTCTTATAACAGGGTCGTCTTGCGCCTTGTCCAACCCCTCCTAAACGAAACATTAACCAAGTTAAATTATAGAGTAAAAGGCTTAAAGCTTGTTGTCTATTTTCTGGTAAATTTTGTGATTGAGAATTGTGGTGCAAGGTTAATTTACCTGAGAGAAAATTTGGTAAATCTTGCGAGTAATTTTCTTTAACTTCTATTTCTTCAATTTCTACCCGAAAAAGTCCTGTGTGAGAATTATCTGTTCTTGGATTTTTTTCAAGTCCTCCAAATATTTCCATCTCTAATCTTTTAACGTCACCAGGTGATAAAACCCCTAATGCTAGAGTCCGAAACCAATAACGTATCATTGACCGAAAAGCGGTGGGGCGGACTTCTGAAATTGCTTTCCCTCTGTATTTCCCAATATTGTTTCGTTGCCAGTGTTCGAAAGAATATGACCCATGAATCAATTGACCTTGTAATTCAAATTTAATCCTGAGAATAGGAGATAGAGGAACAATAATTTCCTTATCTTTAAGTTCTTTAACAAATTTTATTGATGGTCTTAATTTTCCATAACCAGTATTTACTCTATAACCGATTCCCTCAATTAATCCTTTAATTAACCAATTCCTAACTTTATATAAAATATCCTCCTCTTCATTGTTTTGTTTTGGAGAATATTTTGTTCTCCGTAAACCAATTACAAAAGAGGGGTTTTTTAAAGATAGAAAAATGCTAGGATTAGGATTACTATATTCAGGCGTTTTATCTCCATTCCATGTCCAAAGCATATTGGTCATATCACCCGATAATCCAGCTTTTTTATCCTTTCCAGGTAATGGATAAGCATCTAGAAAAATAACTTTTCCCATACTAGATTTTGTTTCAATATCCCCGAAAATATCTTTAACTTCCCCTTCCGTTATTGTTGAATCTTGCATGGCTATAGCGCGGGCAATACCTCTGAGCGTACTACTGGGAATATAAGGCATTCCTAACGCATCAAACACTGGTAACAACATCGATTCTGGTCCCTTATGTCCCCCCACTCGTATACGCCAAGGACATTTAACTTCAAAATGAGTATCCGCTAATCTAATTATCCGTTCAGTTAATCTTTTTAAGGGAATTGACCAATCCTGATCTTTAAACTCCTCGAATAATTCTAGAATTGTTCCACTATCAACAGTAGTATCCTTAGAAGGGGAACGCATCCAACGCAAATATTCAACAAAACTAGCATCCTTACTAGGTTGAGATTCTAAGTTTTTAATCCAAGGGTTCGGTAACATAATCACCACTCAAAGTAAATGAACATAAGAAAAATCAAATTCAGTCAAATTCATGATTTTGGATAAATCGCTTCCGCCCAAAAAGCAAATTCCCGCGCAACTTCTAGAGCTAATCCAGTTAATCCTAAATATTCAGACCCTGATAAATTATTTTGGGTTAAATAATCTAATCCTCCCTTGTCAATAAGAGTAGTCACTGGAGGAAGGTTACTTGTAGGTTGACTGGGTTGACTAGGTTGATTAAGTCGTCTAATAATAATAGGTGGGTTAGCAAGATTAGGCGGTTTAGGTTTATTAACAGAAATAGCTTGCTGATTAGATTGAGTGGGTTGTGGAGGAGTTAAATCTTTGTCTAGGGAGCCAAAATGAATCTCTTCTAAAATCTGAAAAAAACATTTGACAACTTTGCGTTTATTTTCTTGCGATAGGGCAAATTCTTCCGCTTTGAGTCTTAACAACCCCCAAGTGGCAATATAATTATAAAGCTCAACAGCTTGACCTTTTTGCTCTCTCTTATCATCAGCACTTGTTTTAGCGTTTAACTGATTTAGCTGAGAATACACTTTACTAGAAATAGTACGAGGATCATAGGTAAACATTATTTACTCCTTATTTATCGTTGTACGTCCAAATCTCCACAAAACCACGCCCTAAACTTTCTTGTCCCCCAATTTGAAAAGTTTCATGTGACCTTAAAAGAGTTTTTAAACATTCTTGGGCCTGCGCAGCATTTCTATTAGCATTTGTCGTTGTTCCCCAAGGAAAATACATCAAGGTTTCTGGGGGAATCGCTTCTTCATACCGAAAACCACCATCAACATTTTTGTTTTCATTTAGCTTAATTTTCACTTGTTGCCATAAGCTTAATTGAACCAATACTTGACAGTCTCTATCTGTTAAAACTAATGCTTGAGATATGATATCTGTTTCTGTACTTCCTGGAGGTAGATATTCTTTCCATTCATTTCCCCAGGGTATTAAGTCTCCCCTTTTAAAAATGGCATCTTTTAGATAAAGATTCTGGTTATTCCCCCCGCTAAAACTCCCTGGTTCCGGAATTTGTACGTTTGGCTGAGTCAACCGTGACCAACGACGCAACAAAAAGGGAGATGTCACCCAAACCACCCCATGACTCAGAGAAGGAACCGGAAACCACAGAATTGACCCATCTCCTACCCATAATTGACCTTGGGTGAGATTCTCATCTGCACACTCAGGATTGCGCACATCCTCCAGGGTATTTCCCCAAAGTTGATTACGTAGATTACTGTCGGTTTCCGCTCTTAAACGACCCCGTATGGTGCTAGAAGGAAGATAAGGAAGGTTAGTATGGGTTTCCCGTGCAATACCGACTAAGTTGCCTTCTTGACTTGCTCCCCCCGTATGTAAGGGCGAAAGTAAATATAAATGGGCTATGTTTGTCCTCATTGGTTTATCCCCCACAAAAGTTTGCCATAGTTAAGTGTGTAAAAACTTTTCAACCATTGTTGCTTTGAGTCATTTTTAGGTAAAAGGTGTGTAGGGTGTGTTAGTTTTGATGGCAGTTTTTTAAACCGATACACCGTCCCTGATGGCACAAATGCTCGTTGAGGTAATAGGGCAAATTCTTTGTCTCCTTGCTCCCCATTTGTTGACCTCTGTTTAATTTGCTCATCTTTATTTTCATAACCACCTATTTTACGCCTGATTTGGGAAACACCACCCCACAATAAAGGGCGATCGCTCGCACATCCTGCTAAGATAGATTGCCAATCAGAGGGATAAATGCCATAAACAGCTTCTTCCTTAACCCCCAGTCCGGGTGTGAGTAAATAAGCAAAGTTTCCCTTTTTCGGGGGGTCAGAATTAAACATTCTTCTTTCTGTGTCAGGTACTTGAAAAGGGGTCACTAAAGCTCGGTGTCCTTCACCACCCAAACGGATCACCGTTTCTGGCAATTCAACGCTAATCCCTGCAACTAATCGCCAACCTGGTTCTAGACGAATTGCTACTTCAGTGAAATAGCCATCTTCGTCTTTTACCTGTCGCTTATTGGCCTGCATTTGAATATGAGGCATAATCTGCACATCCCAAGGGGTTTCCTGAAAATGTGTAGGTTCTGTCAGCTCTTTTCCTTGCAAATATTCGCTTAAAGCTTGTGCTGTAATCCAAGGATAGGGACGACAGAAAAATTCTCCTTGCTTGAGCTTTTTAAAAGGCGCTACCATGGGAGCTAATCTCTCCACCTCATCGAACACCAAATGTTTCCAAGCTTCATCCGTTAGATCCACAGGTTCAAGGCGTAAAGTTCGATGCCATTTTGGGGACTGCTTTTGTAAATTATCTTCTTCTGTTGTTTCCTTATCTGTTGTGCTCCAACTCACTGCAAGTAAATCTTTAGGAGTGGGGAAACACAATCTATCTTGGGGATCTAAGAGAAATGGCCCCAGAAAATCTAAATCCTTGGTATGTTTGTCTAAAGCAGAGCGCAATGATTGAAAAACCGTACCGGGAAAGGGAGGAAAGAGTCCTTTTGCCCAAGCACTTTCACCAGGACTAAAAGGTTTAGCATCCCGAAATAACAATACGTCTATTGGTTCTATCTTATACCAGTACATTTGCCGTTCATTCATAATTTATTGTTGAGTTTCGCCCCATTTCACTTGTTCCATCATTTTCTCATTCCAGAAGGCACTAAAACGCAGAAGATTAGCTAAGTCATTCTCTGTAGTGCCTAAAGGCGGTTGTTTTTCAGTTTTATTTTGATTTACTTGATTATAGGTTTGATAAGCCCAGTTTTCCCACTGATCCAACCAATTGAGTAAGTTTTCTTGAATACGAGAATCTAATGTTTGATTTGGACGGTTGATGATCACTTGTGCGGCTTTTCTAAATAGATGATTGCTTTCGGTAATACAAGCATGGAGGGGTAATTCTTCGGCTAATCGATAAAACAATGTACTTAAATCTTCCTCATAATCCTGCATAAAATTCCACCATAAGTCTAATAACTCCCCCTTCATCAAAGCTTCTGAACTGTTACCCGAACCATAAATTACCCGAAAACAGAGTCCGTCTTTTCCATATAACCTTTTAGCCCCGTCTTTTTCAGCAGACCACAGGCTTTCTAGTACGGTAGGAAGAGGTACACTTTTATGAGCAATGACAATACCTATACTCATAGTTGCTCCATCTCCCATGGTAAAATAGGGACGTTTTTGTAATCCTTGCAGATCTTTTTTAGGGGTCCAGTAACCACCATCCGTACTGAATTCTCCCTCTGGATCTGAACCCCCACACCAAGCAGCACGGAGCGATCGCAAATAACCCGGTAAATCTGCCAGAGATAACACTGCCATCACATCATCCCCACCGCTATAGACCACCTTACCACAATAGCGTTTTTCTGTCAGATAAGGTACCAAACGATTAGAAAAATCTAATAGAGCGCGGTTCAAACCCACATGGGTTGCGGGTCCCATGCGTTTTTTAGTTGCTAGTAAATCCGGGTAATCTTGATGATTTTTAACATTTTCTGCGATCGCTTCCGTGATTACATACTCCTCATAGTTCTTTAACTTTGACCCGGAGACATACTTACCCATACCATCCCCATCTCCAAGGACAATCACCCACCAATTAGCCGGACTAGCTTCGCCAAAACCTGCTTTCTTATGAGCCTGTTGAACCAAACCTCGTAATTTTGCTGTTTCTTGGGCATTACAATTCATGTCATCAGCTAACCATTTACTGGAAAACATGACTCCATTAAAATTCTGTCCATTCCTATTATGTGGATTAATTTCCCTATCAACTTTTGGCATTTGATAAGCAACAGCACGGGTTCGAGAAGCAAAAGTCTTTACCTTGTCAGGTAAATCCTCAATAATCAATGTATTAAGATAACCCCAATAACTGCGTGTTTTGTTTCCCCCCTTGCAGAAATCGTCATAAGTAAATCGAGCTGCAGCAATAGAACTTAAATTAGGAAAACGAATTAAATTATCATAGTTAGTATCATCTCCCTCTCCCAGATTAATTCCCAAAGATTCAGCCACTCCCCCATATCGCCAAGCCATGCGTTTTGTTAATTCAATGGCATTTAACTTCTCCGAACCATTAAATAGACCTGGATAAACTTTAGCCATTAATCGCCAGAATAAACCCATTGATATGGCTGAAAGTCCACCTCCATTTTTAAACTGACCGTGATAATGCAATTGGGGATGAACTACGCTAAATTGACCGGATAAAGTAGAACGTTCCCCAGGAGCTGTAGGAATTGCCCAGGTGCGAGTATTTTTTACAGCTTGAATAGACTGTGCTAACCGTGCTTGTAATGCTCCCCACCAAGTACCAGTGTTTATCTGGTCGTAGAGTTTTTCTTCAGCTGTTGTAGGTATAGATTCTGTAAAATTAGGAGGGTTAATCACATTTTGTGCTTGTTTCCATTGCTGATAATTTTCCACACTAGGATTAATACTTAATAACCGGTCTGGATTGCCTAAAGGTACTGCTGTCCAGTAAGTTTCCCAAGTTTTGTCTATTTGTGCTTCCCACAATTTATTCCACTCCCAACAGCTACCATCATTACCCTTATGCCATTTATCCAAATCTTGTTGGCACAATTCTTGTATTTCCTCATTATCAGAAAATTCCTCTAATATTTGAGTTATTTTACCTGTATTTTGAGAATCCTTAAGGAATTTGATAGTTCGTTCTTTCACATCTTTTCTAACTTTTTGAGCAATTGCAGAGTATTCTTGAGTTAAAAATTCTCTCAGAGTTTTACCTAATTCTCTAGCTGCTTCCTTACCGGGAACTAAAACCGTAATCACATTAGGAAATCCAGCCGTACTCAAACTTGTAGAAACCCCATCATGAAATCTACCAACCGGATCTGTTTCGTTTTGAAAACTAGCGAAGTAGTCAGCAAAATCCGGATATTTTTTAATAATTAAAGCATCCACAATTTCTTGACTCCAAAGAGAAGGAGTAATAACCGCATCCGGTCCATATAACTCAGCGATTTTCCAGCAGAGTTTAACACTCAGATAGTGGAGTAAATATGAACCAGCCCAGAAATCTAAAAACTTTCGGGATGCTTTGATAAATTCTTGTACTGGGGAGAAAGTAAACAGTAGCAAATAAGGGTGTTGGTGTTTATTTTCGGGTTGCCAACGTGGGGGATACATTGCCCCAACTAGAGCGGAAACGGTACTTTTATAGCTATATAGGGGACAATCAGGAAGGATGCTATGAGCGGGATAGAGGAAAAAATCATTTTGGTTTTGTTGGATGAGTTCGGGATAAAATCGCCAAAACCACCAAAAAAGTTTTTCTATATCTGTTTCGGAGGCAATTTCTGGAGGAATTTCTGGTATGGAGGATTGTGAAGTAATATTTCGACTTTGTCCACTAATAGGATGCTTGACTCTATTAATATTAGTGCCTGGGATCTGTGCCAGATTAACCCGATCTGAGGAACTAGCTATTTGCTCAGGTAACTCTCCTGGAGGAATAGAAGGCCATTGTTGCAGAATAGAGTGGTCTTCTAGCAAGGCATAAAGTTTACGAGAATAGAAATTAGTTGAATTAATAGGTGAATCTGATTCTGGCATAATCATAAATCGCTAAAGCTTTTACTTTATCACGAAAATAAAGATACTTAATTAAAATAACTGATGATTTTGTTTTGTAAATCCCTGGGTCAGAGCATTTTAAAAAGGATATAAATCCCCAGCTTTAACCTGTGTTTACTTTTATTAGTTCCGCTTCCACTGAAGGAAGCGGTCTTTTTTGTAATACCAGACATTTCACGGGCTGATACTTTATTGAGTTTCCATTAATTCTGCTTCTTAGATAGAAGCGGTCTATCCCTTATTCTAATCCCTTACTCTTACCGTTGTCTAGACCCACTTGGCTAATTTGGCAAAATTTCTCTGTTTTTCACTATGGTTTTTCCTCCAATTCCATCACTACAACTGCTTTTAATACCTGTAAAAATTCCGTATAACTACGCTTCATATATAAATAGCCTCAGCCAAAACACGCTCACGAATCCGGGGTTTAAGCCCGTTCTTAGTAACAACATCCACCTTCAAGCCAAACAACTGACTTAAATAATCCCTAAGTTCCACTAACATAATAAAAGTAGGCGCTGTTTCATAATCAACCAAAATATCAACATCACTTGCTTCCGTCTCCTCACCCCTAGCATAAGAACCAAAGATCCCAATTTCTGTAATTTGATAAATTTCACAGAGAGATTGCTTTTGTAGTGATAAAAGTTGTCGGAGTTCATCAAAGGTTTTCATCACATTTCATCCTAATAAAACTTAAAATACAGTCAAATTAATCTTAACAAACACAATTATTTCAGCATCCCCTCTAATTTCTCCATCCCCTGCTGAATTTCCACCTCTAACTTCGCTAAATTAGCCAGAATTTCTTGAGGTGCAAGATGATCAACCTGCTCATGCACAACTTCCTTACTTCCGGGTGATGTTCCCGTAAATATTCATTAGCAGCCACCAGAAAGCCACAAGTCCCACTCGCTGGATCACAAATCGCCCAAAAAATACTGTGTTAGAATAGGGACTGGAGGATAAAAATATAGAAATGCGATCGCAAGAGAGAGACTAAATTTGATAAAACTAGAAGAGCTAAAACAAGGGTCAATAATAAATGGCATTCTACCTGGTCAAGGTGTTACAGTCATTGATGCCAAGTGGTTCGGAACAGACACAGTTGAATTAACCTACAAAGATATCCACGGTAGTCCTTACACAGAACTACTTTTCCGAGATAGAGAAGAAAGCCTACAAATTGTAAACGAGGGAAAACCCTGGAGCTTCGATGGTGACGGGGAAACATTGTGCCTAGTTTCTGAAGCTCATCGCATTAACCTAGCTTATCTATTTGACCCACTTCTAGCCGTTCACACATCACTAGTAGAACCTTTACCCCATCAAATCACTGCTGTTTACAGTGAAATGCTCAATCGCCAACCTCTCCGCTTCCTTCTTGCTGATGACCCAGGCGCAGGAAAAACCATTATGGCAGGGCTATTAATCAGAGAACTACTAATTCGTGGGGATCTAGCCCGTTGTTTAATCGTCTGTCCAGGAAGTTTAGCAGTCCAAAAGAGCTCATCTGATGGTTAACTACGACCTCCCCTGGAATCCCAACCGCCTAGAACAAAGATTTGGTCGCATTCATCGTATTGGACAAACAGAAGTATGTCATCTCTGGAACCTGGTCGCCCATGAAACCCGAGAAGGAGACGTTTATCGCACCCTCCTAGAAAAACTAGAAGCCGAACAAAAAGCCCTAGGAGGACAGGTTTTTGACGTCTTGGGCAAAGCGATCGCCGGCAGAGAAACAACGGGCACTAGTGTTAGTATCACAACCATGCATCGAGCCTTAGAAAAGTTGGGTCTACGTCATAAAAAAAAGTCTAAATGCCAGTGAACAGGAGACTCCACGTGTTCAAGAATTAAGGCATGATTATCGTGGTTGGGTAGATACAGTAGAATTAAGTAGGGAAAAATCTGAATGTGTTGAGGGGAGATTGCATTACACCCCCTATGGGCGATTGCGAAGCACTCGCTACGCGAGATCGCATTACACTCCCTACGGGCGATCGTAGGGGAGTAAGCTTTTAGCTGGGATGAAACCAAATGAAAGAAAGAGGAAATAAACATCACCAGGACAAGCTCTTTTGGGATGAGTTAAGTAGGGAGGCACAATTCCCTTTGAACCGAAAACTTACCTTCAAACCGTTCATCCAAGTAGGAGCAATCACTTTATCGTGCTGAAGCCTTCCTATCACAATACCGGGATGAATTCCAATCCGCTTGGCAAAGTCAATTACAGCCTCCTTCGACTTCAAATTAGGTAGTTCTAACTCGTGATGTAGCGGAATTAAAAACTCCCGTGACCAGCAGTTTGCTTCTTCCTCTTGCTTTGACTGCACTACTGCTCCTCCATCCCACTCATCTAGGAAGATATCCTTTTTGTCGTGAAGAAGAATGTGAGCTGCTTCGTGGAAGAAGGTAAACCAGAAGCGGTCGTTCTGCTTGCCATAGAGCGATAGCTGAATCAGTGCCTTGTGCGGATTTAACCACCGGGCCATCCCGCTTACGTGCGCCCTTGGAATTGACGGGACAATCACAAATACCACTCCGGCTTCCCAGCAGAGCTTCCGCATCTCTGGATCAAACTCTTCGGGTTCTAACATGGTGAGCGTGCGAATCTCTCGCACCGCCTTCTCGAATTTTGGCTTACTGTACTTCGGGCAGTTGAGCCGCTCCGCAAGAATTTCCCCTTGCCGAATCCAGGCGGCGATCGCTCCCACATCACTTTGAGCCTCTCGCGTCCGACGAAAGGCACACTCCATCCCAACGTAAAAGGTTTGCCAGTCATCTGGTGATGCCACACCAAAGAAGTGTAGTAGTTCCCTGACAATGCCAGGTTTACTCTTAGCATCAATTCGACGCTTTGGGATTACTCCTTGCTGCATCAGCTCCTTTACGGGTAATTCATCTAACCAGGGAGTCCAGGTTTGCAAACGCTCTTGTTCCTCAATCTTGGCAAGTTGAGCGCGGTACTGAGCCTCCCGGTTAAGCCAGAATCCAGCGGTACTTCCTAGTACCCGTTCTAACTTAAGCGCAGTCTCCTCATTAATCGGTGCTTTGCCGTTAATCAGTTGGCTTATGTGCTTTGTTGTATACCCCAGACGCTCTGACAGTTGGCCCTGCGTCCAATCGCGTTCCTCTAGCAGATCCAGAATAGTATCACCAGGAGGAGAGACCCAATCAGGGGTGAAGGGGCGTGTAATTTCAGTCATGGTAGTCCCCTATAAAAACGATACAGACGCGAGTGACCTTCGACCAATCAATACTTCGATCCTCATTTATAGGGATAGGAGTACTAGCTGGCTTGAAGACGAGTCGTCTCCCACCTTCTAGATCTACAGCAAACTCCCCAGCGCGATCGCCTCTTAAGGGATGCGGCCGCCCTGACACCAGCTCCCTTACCGACCCCGCAGCACGAAGGTCAGCGAAGTTTACGAGCGCAGGTTCGACCCAGTTTCTGTTGGGCGACCGATTGCTGCTCGCATAGCTTCTGAAGTTTGCTGTCAGCGAAGGTAATATCCATCGATGGAACTATATTTTAGTTTACCATTTTGGTAAATATTTTGCTGCCATTATACCCACATTCCGCACCCTCAACTATCAGGGAAAGGTTCTCCCGACTCTGATTTTTCCAATACATAATTCCCCTCTGGGAAAAAGTGATCATCAAAATCGGGCACACGATTCCTATAGATAGAATGTACACAGTTATATCTCTTAATTCCAGAATAAGTGTGCTTACACACAACTCGCTGACGACTGAGTTCTCGATTCTCCTCCTCGATTTCTTGGACAAGACTGAAATGCAATCGCAGTCTTTAACCAGTAAGTGCCAAATTATTATATTTTTTATTAGATATACTATTGGCTGTATTGTGACCTATATTCTTTGTAAGAACTCTCTATTGCTCGCAGCAGGCGACTTATGTTTGTTTTGAAGTCCCCCGGATCGGTGAGAAACATCTCAGCTGCAAAGATAGGGTCGCCCTCCTTGTCTAGGGAACATTTGATCACTTTACAGCAGTTTTCATCTATTTAAACCAGATTTTGATTACCTTCTCCCTTTGCGCGAAACAAAAACCGTGGTTCATTTACCTGAAATTCGCTGTAATCTTGTGGTTAGCAATGTTGCAACCCTCAAGTCTCCGCAGGCGCATCTGCGGTGATTTATCCTCCTGTATGAAGCCCATAAACATTCTAAAAAATGTTGGATCATCTTCATCCAATAATATCCAAAAGGTGCGTCCCTCACTACGGAAGGAGATGTCACCATCATTATCTACTTTAGGTCTGAAGCCTTCATTAACCAAATGGCTTGAGTATATTTCTTGTAGTTGCTGCTTAGTGTAGGTTTGTGCTTTGGCAGTACCAAATCCTAGGGCGAAGGTGATCAAGGTGGTGACCAGAGTGGCTTTGATCATGATAAGGGCGGAGTGGAAAATAGGGATAGAGGGACGGGAGGAGGAGTAGATGGTTTCCATAGTTAAATTGCTAGACTTAGTAAAAAAAGGTGGTTTCAATTGACTTTTGTTGTTGCGTGAATCTTTTCCCAAAATCTAGTTATTCAGGAAATTTGTTAGAAACTTTGGATTCGGTTGATAGGGTTTAGACGGAGCAGTAAAAGTTCTGTCCAATCCTTACTTTGGCAATCTATTAACCTTCTGGATGGTGGTAATGAAGAGTCTCTTGATTCAATAGCCATTCTCAATGTATTAGAGACAGGCATCTCAGAAGGAATACGTGTTTGATATGATCTAACCTGATAACGACAACTTTTGTTCTCAAAACTGGTTTTTAGAGGTACAAAAGGTGATATTACTAAGTATGCTAATACGATTATACCAATTGTTTTACTCATTTGTAATATTTTTGTAAGGGTTAAAAATGATTTGACTAACTATATTCACTATTTCCTTTGGCAGTCTATTATCCTTATAGACGGTGGTAAGGAGGCGTCTCTGGATTGAATAGCCATTCTTAAAGTGTCAGAAACAGGCATCCCCGAAGGAATACTTGTTTGGTATGGTATAACTTGATAACGACAATTTTTGTTGTCTAACTTGGATGATGTAGATTGCCGATGTACAGAGGAGGATTTTTTTCCATCCATAATATGTCTAATGGCTTTCCTCGTACTACTAGTTCGATATCTCCGCCGTTTTCTATTTAAGGGTGCAGCTTCTGCGGAAGAAGTAGAGAAACTAAGATCATTGCTATAATTAGATCTATTTAAAAAAGATTCAGTAGAAATATTTAAAAATAAACTACAACTGATTGTACTAGTAGTCAGAAAAGCAAGCATTAAGAGTCGTTTCATAAAGCACGATATTGAGATTTATACTGTTATCATAAAACACTACTTGCTCCTTGTATCTACCCTAAGATAGATATTTAATCCATCTTAGGGTAGATATTAAAACAGTCACCTGTAGATAAAATAACTTTAGTATGAGATTATTTTTCTATTTAATACAGCAACTTGATAAAAAACTTACTCAGTGTAACAGTACAAATCCAGAACTATACAACATATAGCAGGCTAAATATAGATGGATCCACATAAGAAAGTGATCTCCCATAGGGAGTGCTTCCCAATCGCCTGTTCGCCCAAAAAATACTGTGTTAGAATAGGGACTGGAGGATAAAAATATAGAAATGCGATCGCAAGAGAGAGACTAAATTTGATAAAACTAGAAGAGCTAAAACAAGGGTCAATAATAAATGGCATTCTACCTGGTCAAGGTATTACAGTCATTGATGCCAAGTGGTTCGGAACAGACACAGTTGAATTAACCTACAAAGATATCCACGGTAGTCCTTACACAGAACTACTTTTCCGAGATAGAGAAGAAAGCCTACAAATTGTAAACGAGGGAAAACCCTGGAGCTTCGATGGTGATGGGGAAACATTGTGCCTAGTTTCTGAAGCTCATCGCATTAACCTAGCTTATCTATTTGACCCACTTCTAGCCGTTCACACATCACTAGTAGAACCTTTACCCCATCAAATCACTGCTGTTTACAGTGAAATGCTCAATCGCCAACCTCTCCGCTTCCTTCTTGCTGATGACCCAGGCGCAGGAAAAACCATTATGGCAGGGCTATTAATCAGAGAACTACTAATTCGTGGGGATCTAGCCCGTTGTTTAATTGTCTGTCCAGGAAGTTTAGCGGTCCAATGGCAAGATGAACTACATCACAAATTTCACCTCCATTTCCAAATCCTCACTAATGAACGTATAGAAGCAGCTATAACTGGTAATGCTCTTGATGAAATGAACTTGGTTATTGCCAGACTAGATAAACTCAGTCGTAATGATGACTTACAAAAAAAACTCCAGCACACAGATTGGGATCTGGTCATTTGCGATGAAGCTCACAAAATGTCCGCCTCGTTTTTTGGTGGAGAAATTCGAGAAACCAAACGCTACAAATTGGGCAAACTCCTCTCCACCCTCACCCGCCATTTTCTCCTTATGACCGCCACACCCCATAATGGCAAAGAAGAAGATTTTCAATTATTCCTTGCCCTCCTGGATGGAGATCGCTTTGAGGGGCGATTCCGGGATGGTGTTCATGTATCAGACACATCCGACCTGATGCGTCGTATGGTTAAGGAAGAATTACTCAAGTTTGATGGCAAACCACTGTTTCCAGAAAGAATTGCCCATACAGTTAGTTATCCACTCTCTGACCAAGAAGCTCTTCTTTACAGCAAAGTAACAGATTACGTCCGAGAAGAATTTAACCGAGCAGAAATGCTCTCTAATAATGGCAGAAAAGGAACAGTCGGCTTTGCCCTCACCATCCTACAACGCCGTTTAGCCTCATCCCCAGAAGCCATCTATCAGTCCTTGAAACGACGACGAGAAAGACTAGCAAAACGAGTCAGAGAAGAACAACTACTCAAACGAGGAAAAAACCTAGAAGTAGAAAATGGTAGTATTATTGACCAAGAAGACATAGATGATGACTTAGAAAATAGCGATAGCACAGAGCGGGAATCCACCATAGAAGAAGTAGTAGATCAAGCCACAGCAGCACGTACAATTGCTGAACTAGAATTTGAAATCAGCCAACTAAAAAACCTAGAAGACCTAGCCAACAGCGTGCGTCTAAGCGGGAAAGACCGCAAATGGGAAGAATTCTCCCATCTACTCCAAGATAAAGCAGAAATGTTTGATCAAGGAGGATATCGACGTAAAATAGTCGTCTTCACTGAACATAGAGACACCCTTAATTACCTCAAAGATAAAATTGCCAACCTCCTAGGTAACTCAGAAACCGTAGTCACCATACATGGAGCTATGGGAAGAGAAGACCGCAAAAAAGCAGAAGAAAACTTTAAACAAGATAAAGAAGTACAAGTCCTCCTTGCCACAGACGCAGCAGGTGAAGGTATAAACCTACAAAGGGCACATCTGATGGTTAACTACGACCTCCCCTGGAATCCCAACCGCCTAGAACAAAGATTTGGTCGAATTCACCGTATTGGACAAACGGAGGTATGTCATCTCTGGAACCTAGTAGCCCATGAAACCCGAGAAGGAGACGTTTATCGCACCCTCCTAGAAAAACTAGAAGCCGAACAAAAAGCCCTAGGAGGACAGGTTTTTGACGTCTTGGGCAAGGCGATCGCCGGCAAAGAGTTGCGAGAACTGCTCATTGAAGCCATTAGATATGGCGATCGCCCAGAGGTAAAAGCCAGACTAAACGAAGTTGTAAAAGAGAAACTAGATCAACATAGACTGCGGGAACTACTAGAAGAAAAAGCCCTAGCCAAAGACTCAATGGATGCATCCAAAGTAGAGCAAATACGAGAAGAAATGGAAAGAGCAGAAGCAAGAAGGCTACAACCACACTTCATCAGTCAATTTTTTCTCCAAGCCTTCACCCACTTAGGAGGAACAGTACGCCAGAGGGAACCCAAACGATATGAAATCACCAACGTACCCGCAGTAATACGCAATCGAGACCGGCAAATAGGCATAGGAGAGCCAGTTCTCAAACGCTACGAGAGAATATGTTTTGACAAACAACAGATTAGCCGACCAGGTCAACCCCTAGCTACTTTTGTTTGTCCTGGTCATCCCCTATTAGATACCACCATAGACCTGATCTTAGAAAGACATCAGCAACTACTCAAAAGAGGAGCCATACTAATTGATGAAAATGATTATACAGAAGAGATTCGCGCCCTAGTATATTTAGAACATGCCATTCAAGATGCCCGATTAAATAGGGATGGAAAAAGAAGAGTAGTCTCAAAGCGCATGCAGTATGTAGAAATTCCCCTGAGAGTGAACAAGCAAAATGAAGACAGCAAAGAAAACCAAGTAAGAAATGCAGGCTATGCACCCTATTTGAACTATAGACCGTTAAAAGAGAATGAAAAATCCCTAGTAGATCCCATACTAGATTCACTACAAATAGAAAATAATATAGAAAAGAAAGCCATAGAATATGCCATTACCAATCTAGTTGTAGCACACCTGCAAGAGATAAAACAGAGAAAAGAAGAATTAATAGAAAAGACCATGAAAGCAGTAAAAGACCGATTAACCAAAGAAATCAACTATTGGGATTATCGAGCCAGCCAACTGCGTTTACAAGAAGAAGCAGGCAAACCTAATGCCAGATTAAATTCTAACAAAGCCCAAGCCAGAGCGGACGAACTAGAAAGCCGTCTTAACCAACGCCTGAAAGACCTGCAACAAGAAAAACAATTATCACCCTTGCCACCCGTCATAGTTGGTGCTGCACTCATTATACCACAACAGGTATTAGCCGATCTATCAGGGGAAAGTAAATCATACCCCAGGAATTTTGCTATAGACACCAAAAGGATAGAAAAGAAAGCCATAGAAGCAGTGATGGAGGCTGAAAAACAACTAGGTTACCAACCAAGAGACGTAAGTAACGAGAAATGCGGTTATGACATAGAGTCCCGCATCCCAGGAACCGGGAAACTGAGATTTATCGAAGTCAAAGGGAGAATAGAGGGTGCAGAAACAGTGACAGTAACCAAAAACGAAATACTCACTGCCCTGAATAAACCAGAGGACTTTTTCCTAGCACTAGTTTCAGTTCCCCATTTAGAGGAAGAGCAATCAAAACAGGGTGTTAAGGTTCAGGAAAGGGGAGGTAGTTATGGGAACTTTTCTAAGAGGTGTCAGATTCGATACCTGAGTCAACCGTTTCAGAGAGAACCAGATATAGGAGCGACCAGTGTTAATTACCGGTGGCAAGAATTGTGGGATAAGGGGACACCACAATAATCAAAAAAACACAATAACCGAAAAAAACACAATTTAGGTAGAATTTATATTAAACTAAGATGGTTACCCTCCTGATACCATCCTAATGTTAAACAGTAGTTCAATTAATTTACTTGATGTGGTCGTGTTAACCGTTGACCTACCAGCGGATAACTTGTGGCGCGGTCAGGTGGGAACTGTAGTTGAAACTTTAGCAGATGGAGCAGCATTTGAAGTAGAATTTAGCGATAAGAATGGTCGTGTTTATCAGTCCCTAGGGTTACGTCCAGAACAGCTCAAGGTCTCACATTTTAAACCGTCACGAAAAAAACTAATTGAAGTTGCCCTACCGTTAGAAGCCATCAACATCGAATCAGCAAGAGAAAAATCAATACGCCATGGCCACCCATCCACCCTACATCTTTGGTGGGCAAGACGACCCCTAGCAGCGTGTCGAGCAGTCTTATGGGCTTCATTAGTAGACGACCCTTCCAGTTGGCCCGATAAATTTCCCACGGAAGAAGTTCAGAACAAAGAACGGCAAAGATTATTCGACATTTTGGGAAGAATTGAAATTAAAAAAGATAAAAAAGGAAACATAAAAGAGACTGTCAAAGGATTAGTATCCTGGGATGACATTAATAATCCTAAATCAACAGTATTAATAGAAGCGCAAAAAGAGATTGCCCGCTGCCTAGCTTGGGAACGTGGAGACCAACCCCCGACTAAACCTGATGCCATAAGAGACTACATCGCTAAAAATGCTCCCCCAGCCTACGACCCCTTTTGTGGAGGAGGTTCCATCCCCCTAGAAGCCCAGCGATTGGGACTAGAAGCCCACGGTAGTGACCTCAACCCAGTAGCAGTATTAATTACCAAAGCACTCATTGAGATTCCACCCAAATTTAGAGACCAACGCCCAGTTAATCCGTCAGCCACCCCCACAGGAAAATGGTATAGTGCCCAGGGATTAGCAGAAGATATCAGATATTATGGACAGTGGATGCGGGATGAAGCCTTTAAACGAATTGGGCATTTGTATCCCAAGGTCAAGCTAACAAAAGAGCAGGGAGGCGGAGAAGCCACAGTTATTGCCTGGTTGTGGGCTAGAACCGTCAAATGTCCTAACCCAGCATGTGGCTGTCAAATGCCATTAGTGCGGAGTTTTCAGCTATCAACCAAAAAGGGGAAAGAGGCTTGGGTTGAGCCTTTGATTGAGCAGCAGGAGACCCTAGCTCCCAAAATAAGATTTGAGGTAAACATAGGAAAAGGAGAAGCACCGGAGGGAACTGTAAGTAGAAAGGGAGCAGTTTGTATAGCCTGTAAAACACCTGTGACCTTCGATCATATCCGTAGCGAAGGGAAAGCAGGAAGGATGAATGCTCAATTAATGGCTATTGTAGCTGAAGGAAAAAGCGGAAGGATTTATGTCTCTCCTAGTGATGAACAAGTTGAAATTGCTATGAAAGCTCAACCTGAATGGAAACCTGAGCAGGAATTAGAAGGAAAATGCCGAGTCAGCGTTCCCTTGTATGGAATGAATACTTTTGGAGATCTCTTCACCTCGCGCCAACTTGTAGCCCTGACCACCTTCAGCGACCTAGTACAGGAAGCAAGAGAGAAGATAAAAGACCATGCCATAGCAGCAGGAAAAACTGATGACCATCTCTCTCTCAATGATGGGGGAATAGGAGCTACCGCTTATGCAGATGCGGTAGCTACCTATTTGGCGATTGGAATTGATAGGCTTTCGGATAGGAACTCTGCGATTTGTACCTGGGATATTAGCCGTGATAGCACGCGCAACACATTTGCTCGTCAAGCCATTCCCATGACTTGGGATTTTGCTGAAGCTAATCCCATGAGTGATTCTACCGGCAATTTTAATGGTGCTATTGACTGGGTAATTCAGGTTATTGAAAAGTCTTCCTGTTTTCCCCAGGGAAAAGTTATTCAGCTGGATGCTACCACATCACAATCTGGCGACACTACACCCAAATTCATCTCCACAGATCCACCTTACTATGATAACATAGGTTACGCAGATCTTGCTGACTTCTTTTATGTTTGGTTGCGTCGTTCCCTTGGTTCTATCTATCCTAATATCTTTAGCACCCTCCTAGTACCCAAAGCACCGGAATTAGTTGCTACACCCTATCGCTTTGGTGGCAATAAACAAAAAGCGCGAGATTTCTTTGAAGAAGGACTGGGAAAAGCCTTTGAACGCATGAACTATATAGCCCATTCGGATTATCCTCTAACGGTTTATTATGCTTTTAAACAAGAGGAGACAGAGGATAGGGATGATAAAGATGATGTCATATCCTCCACCGGATGGGAAACTATGCTAGAAGGACTAATAAAAGCCAACTTTACCATTGATGGCACCTGGCCCATGCGCAGTGAACTGAGTAATCGCATGGTTGCATCTGGTACAAATGCTCTTGCCTCATCCATAGTTCTCGTATGTCGCCCCCGCCCCCAAGACTCACCCAAAACCACCCGCCGCCAATTCCTCAAAGAACTAAAAACAGGCCTTCCCCCAGCCCTCAAACTCCTACAACAAGGCAACATCGCCCCCGTGGACCTAGCCCAAGCCAGCATAGGCCCCGGCATGGCCATCTTCTCCAAATATGCAGCCGTATTAGAACCCGATGGCACACCCCTGCGCGTACGTAGCGCACTCCAATCTATTAACCAAATTCTGGACGAATTCCTCACCGAACAAGAAGGCGAATTCGATAGCGATACCCGCTGGGCCCTCACCTGGTTTGAGCAACACCAATTCTCTGATGGTCCCTATGGTGATGCAGAAACCCTTTCTAAAGCTAAAAACACTAGTGTTCAAGGTCTAGTAGAATCAGGCATTTTAGAAGCTAAAGCGGGTAAAGTCAGACTCCTCAAACGAGAAGACCTCCCTACAGACTGGAAACCACAAAAAGATACCCGCATGCCAATCTGGGAAATCACTCAACATCTTATCCACTCACTCCTATTTCAAGGAGAAGTCGGTGCAGCCAAACTCCTAGCTCATCTGGAAACTAGTCCCTACTTAGCCAGAGACCTGGCCTATAGATTGTATAACCTGTGCGATCGCAAGGGATGGAATCAAGAGGCTATAGCCTATAATAGTCTAGTCATATCCTGGACGGAGATTACCCGATTAGCCAACCAATATAGAACCCCTAGTGATCACCAAATTAGTCTTTCTTTATGAGCGCCATTGTTTTTAATGACCAAAATCGTGCATTATAGTTAATAACTGCATTAATAACATATATAAAAAACTCATGGCAATAAGTAATCGGGAACGTGTAGGAAGGGCACTTGATTCCCTTAAAGAAGGACTCTACCCCTTTGTGGACAGAGAAATGAAACAAACCTATGGTAAACAATGGACTACTATGGCCATAAATTGCCTCCCGGAAAGCTACACAACCCGAAAAACAGCAGATACTATCTTTCAAGAAGACGTATCAGCCCTACTTATTGTTATGTGGGAATATTGGAACGACGTTTTTAAAAAAACCCTGGGGAGAAGCGATCGCTCATTAGTGAGTGAACTAAGAGAGACCCGCAACAGCTGGGCCCATAACAGTTCATTTTCCCTAGACGACACCTACCGCGCTTTTGACAGTATTACCAGACTGCTAAATGCAGTTTCTGGGGATACCGAAGAAGTAGAAAAGCAAAAACAAGAAATCCTCAGAACCCGGTATGAAGAACAAGCCAAAAGAGAAACAAGACGCAAAGCAGAAGCACCCACAGAAGGACAACCATCATCATGGTTAAAACCATGGAGAGAAATTGCCACACCCCACCCCGACGTAGCATCAGGTCGCTACCAACAAGCAGAATTTGCCGCCGACCTGTGGCAAGTATATCAAGATGAAGGTTCTGATGAATACCGCCTCCCTACAGAATTTTTCCGACGCACCTACTTGACGGAAGGACTGAAAAAACTCCTCTCCAATGCTCTGATTCGCCTTACGGGTAAGGGAGGAGACCCAGTAATTGAATTACAGACTAACTTTGGTGGTGGCAAAACCCATGCTATACTTGCTCTGTATCATATATTTTTTGGACTAAAACGTCAGGAATTACCGGGACTGGATTCAGTATTTGAAGAAACATCTATTAAGGAATTACCCCAAAACGTCAATACGGTGGTGATAGTGGGTAACAAAATTTCACCTGGTACCATTTATAAAAAATCAGATGGGACTCAAATACGTACCCTGTGGGGAGAAATAGCCTGGCAACTGGGAGGGAAAGAGGGTTATGAAATGGTGAGAGACAGCGACCAAACAGCTACTAATCCTGGTGATACTCTCAAACACCTATTTAACCGCTATGCTCCCTGCATGATATTAATAGACGAGTGGGTTGCTTACGCTCGCCAACTTCATGAACAACCAGATCTGCCAGGAGGGAGTTTTGATACCCACTTTACCTTTGCCCAGACCCTGAGCGAATCAGCAAAAAATGCCGACCGCACCCTGTTAGTAGTGAGCATCCCCTCCTCCTCTGATAACGAAATAGGTGGAGATAGGGGCAAACAAGCCCTGGACAGATTAAAAAATGCTATGGGTAGGGTAGAATCTCCCTGGAGACCATCCAGTGCGGAAGAGAGCTTTGAAATAGTCCGTCGTCGCCTATTTGAGACTACTACAAACCCAGACCTGTTTGTGGAAAGAGATAGGGTGATTCGGGCATTCTATGATATGTATCGCCAGCAAAAGCAAGAGTTTCCTAGTGAATGCGCAGAAGCCAAATATCAAAACCGCCTAAAAGAGTCTTACCCCATACACCCAGAAATATTTGATCGCCTTTATTCAGAATGGTCAACTCTGGATAAATTTCAGCGAACTAGGGGAGTATTGCGTCTAATGGCCAAAGTAATCCATTCTCTGTGGGAAAGAGAAGATAAAGGTTTACTGATCATGCCAGGTCAAATTCCCATGGATGATGCTCAAGTTCAGTCAGAACTAACAAGATACCTGGATGACAACTGGGTTCCCATCATCGAAAAAGATGTAGATGGAATAAACTCCCTTCCTCTGGAGATAGACAGGCAAAACACCCCCATTGGTCGTTACTCTGCTTGTCGGAGAGTTGCACGCACCATATACCTAGGCTCAGCGCCCATTCAACAGGCCGCCAACATAGGATTAGAAGAACAGCGGATAAAACTTGGCTGTGTCCAACCAGGGGAAGTAGTAGCCACCTTTGTAGATGCTCTTAGAAGATTAACAGATAGAGCCACCTACTTGTATATTGATGGTAACCGCTACTGGATCTCTAATCAACCCAACGTTACCCGTACAGCACAGGATAGAACCAACCAATTTTTAGAGGAACTATACAAAGTCACAGAAGAAATAATTAGAAGATTAAAAAGCGACAAAGAGCGGGGTGAATTTACAGCCATTCATACTGCTCCAGACTCCAGCAGCGACATACCCGACGATCCTAACCTAGGAGTGAGACTTGTAGTTCTTAGTCCCGAACTCCAGCACAATAAAGCTAAAAAAAATAGCAGTGCTATAGAATGGATAAAAGACGTTCTGAATCATAGAGGAACCAGCCCCCGCTATTATAAAAACACCCTAGTATTTATTGCTGCGGAGGAAGACAACATAGAAAATTTAAACAAGAATGTTGCCCAGTATCTAGCATGGGATTCCATATTGAATGACAAAGACACATTAAACCTAAATGTTTCACAGACCAAACAAGCCACAGCTCAGAAAGAACAATCAGAAAAATATGTAAAAACAATTTTGAACCAGACCTATCAATGGTTAATTTCACCTGAGCAACCAAATCCCCACGAACCGATAGAGATTAACTGCGAACGAATACCAGGAGAGAGTTCTCCCATACTAAGAGCTAGTCGCCAACTAGTAAACGATGGACAACTGATTACAGAATATTCCAGCAACACCCTAAGAATGGAAGCACTAGACAAATACCTATGGAGAGACACCAACCACATAGATCTCAAACAGCTGTGGGAATACTTAGCCCAATACGTATATCTACCCCGATTAAAGAACCCAGAAGTGCTATTAGAAGCAGTAAAAAACGGAGTACAAAAAATAGACATACAGAATCACTTTGGTTATGCACAGGGGTGGGAAGAGAGCAAACAGAAATATAAAAACCTAGTAGTATTGCATAACATAAACCCCAGCATCAGCAGTGAAAACCTGATTGTAAAACCCGAAATAGCGACAAAACAGCTAAAAGAGGAGCAAGTCAAAGAACTTACCTCACCCAGTAGAAGTGAAAGCACCAGTAAAAAACCGATCCAACCCACCCAAGAACCCACCCCAACCGAGAGAACCAGAGAAACAAAACCCCAGCTCAAGAGATTTCATGGCACGGTGGAGATTGACCCCTTACGAGTTAATCGCGATGCTCCTGCGATCGCCAATGAAATCATTCAGCACCTAACCAGCTTAAAAGATGCGAAAGTTAGGATAGTATTAGAAATTGAAGCAGACATTCCCGATGGTGTACCTGATGATGTGGTGCGCACTGTCACCGAAAATTGTCGCACCCTCAAATTTAACAGTCAGGCCTTTGAGCAGGAGTAAAGTGATAAAAAGGTAGGGGAGTATGTCAATTTTAGTTCAGATGATTCCTATGATTGCAGTCAAAGAACAAGACCAGTTTTTTACACCTGAAGAGTATTTTTGCTGGGAAGAACAGCAGTTAGAAAAGCACGAGCTAATCGATGGTCGCGTATATGCAATGAGTGGTGGCACACAAAATCACAGTGCGATCGCAATTAATTTTTTATTATTAATTCGGTCTCATCTGCGAGGAAGTACATGTCAAGTTTTTAACTCAGACCTAAAGGTTAATATCCTTGGAACTTCTAACTATACTTATCCAGATTTGAGTGTAACTTGCGACAATCGAGATCGGGAGCATTCCCTCTATATTACCTATCCCTGTTTAATCGTTGAAGTTCTATCGAGCGGTACTGAGGCATATAGTCGTGGTAATAAGTTTGAAAAGTACAGACGTAATCCCAACTTGATTGATTACGTATTAGCCAGCTCTGACGAAATCGCAATTGATATTTATCACAAAAATGAGACAGGTGACTGGTTAATTCTGAGCGATCGCCCAGGTGATCGGGTGGAGCTAAAAAGCATTAGCTTGAGTTTGCCGATCGAGGAGTTTTATGAGGAAATTGTTTTCCCGGATCTGATCCAATAATTAGGACTTGCGGTGTAGTTACCAAAGATGGCAAAATTTTAATGTAGTTTGGGCACCGCACCACCAAGAAATTTTTTTGCCAAACTACTAGGACAGTGCACCAAGCATTTGATAACTTATTAATTGATTGGCAACAAAACTATAAATTACTAAATTACGGAAGGATCACCTTGAGTTACCATCGAGATGCGATCGCCCCCCACGGCGGAGAGTTAATAAACCGAGTTGCTTCACCAGAACAAAAAGAATTTTTTTGTGCTAAAGCTGATTTCCTACCGAGAGTGATCCTGGATGAGCGGGCTGTTTCAGACTTAGAAATGATAGCCATTGGTGGTTTTAGTCCCTTAACTGGTTTTATGAACCAGGTGGACTACAACCGTGTAGTAGAGGAAATGCGTCTGGCTAATGGTGTAGTTTGGTCAATTCCCATCACTTTGTCTGTGACAGAAGAAGTGGCAAGTCCTTTGCAGGTGGGTGGGTTAGTACGTCTAGATAACTCCCAAGGTGAATATATTGGCGTGTTGGAACTCAGTGAAAAATATACCTACAATAAAAAGCGCGAGGCTGCGAATGTCTATCGCACAGACGAAGCCCAACATCCAGGAGTTCAAGTAGTATATGCCCAGGGTTCTGTGAATCTGGCTGGGGATATCTGGTTACTGCAACGTGATGCTCACCCCCACTTTCCCACCTACCAAATAGACCCTGCAGCTTCTCGACAAATGTTCCGGGAAAAAGGCTGGAAAACTATTGTGGGCTTTCAAACTCGTAACCCCATTCATCGGGCCCATGAATACATTCAAAAGTGTGCGTTAGAAACTGTTGATGGTCTATTTCTACATCCCCTGGTGGGCGCTACCAAGGAAGATGATATTCCAGCGGATGTTCGCATGCGCTGCTATGAAATTTTAATCGAGCATTATTATCCCTTGGATCGGGTAATTCTAGCAATTAACCCTGCTGCTATGCGCTATGCTGGACCTAGGGAAGCTATCTTCCATGCAATAGTTCGTAAGAACTATGGTTGTACCCATTTTATAGTAGGTAGAGACCATGCGGGTGTGGGCGACTATTATGGTACTTATGATGCTCAATATATCTTCGATGAGTTTCAACCTTCAGAACTGGGCATTGTACCAATGAAATTTGAACATGCTTTCTATTGTACCCGTACGAAACAAATGGCTACCACTAAAACTAGTCCTAGTACCCCAGGAGAGCGAGTTCACCTCTCAGGGACAAAGGTTAGAGAAATGTTGCGTCGTGGTGAATTACCGCCACCTGAGTTTTCTCGTCCCGAGGTAGCAGCAGAATTGGCACGAGCCATGCGTATTGGACAAACAGCTTTGATATAGTATACTACCTAGAGTACCCGTTGACATTTGGCAAATTGCAGATAACCTAGGAGAGTGTAATTTCAAACTTTACTTTTTAGCTCTTTGCCATTTAAGCTATTAGCTGATGGACTCGGGGGTACTAGTTAACTTATGAAACGGCGTGGATTTTTACAACGAATTGGTTCCATACTGGGAACTGCAGGATGGACTAATCTTGCATGGTCAGGTTTAGGAGGTCAGTATTATCAAGCCTTAGCAACACCCCCTAGTCACAAGTTGGCTTTACTAATAGGTATTAATAACTACCCAGAAAGTCCTCCATTGAGTGGTTGCTTAACCGATGTTGAGTTACAAAAAGAACTGTTAATTCACCGTTTTGGGTTTTTGAGTTCTGATATCCTGACTTTAACCGAGGAACAAGCCAGTCGAGAATTTATTGAAGCGGCCATTTCTGAGCATTTGATTAAGCAGGTTAAGACTGATGATGCGGTGGTTTTCCATTTTAGTGGTTATGGCACCCGTGTTCAATTAGAAGACTTACCAGGGGGGGCTCATGCTTTAATCCCCGTGGATGAAAGTGCGTCAGATGGATCTAACAACCCAGAAGATAATAATTTTGCTAACTACCTGTTAGAAGAAACCCTGTTGTTATTATTGGGTTTAGTTCCCACGGATAAGGTAACAGCAGTGTTAGATACTGGTTATTATCCCAAAACCATATCCCAACCTTCTGGGTTAAGATTTCGCTCCCTGGTGACCCCCCCAACCAAGAGATTAAATCCCCAAGAGCTGAATTTCTTGAACCATCTCCTAACAGGGGGTTTGCCCATAAATAATGGCATCGCCAAGGGAGTTAGTTCAAGCAAGAATGGGTCCGTAATTTTAAGGGCCAGCTCACAACCCGACCAATCGCCAGGGGAGTCCCTGTTTTATGGTTTTAGTGCAGGTTTATTTACCTATGCCCTGACCCAGTATCTTTGGGAAGTTATACCGCCCAAAACTATTCATATTTTTCTATCCGACATTAATAATTATATATATAAACTAGGTAATCGTCAACAACCAGATTTGTTAACCTTAAATACAAAGGAAAATTCCCCATCCGTTTTAATTACCGATTTAATTACCGAGAATTTTCCCATGGAAAGCGCTCAGGGGGTAATTACCAGTATTGACCAGGAGGGGAAAACAGCCCAGTTATGGTTGGGAGGATTACCACCCCAAGTATGGTTACATTATGGTGTTAATTCCAGATTTACCGCAGTTGGGGGAGAAAAATTAATCTTGAAGTCTCGTAGCGGTTTGACAGCAAAAGCACAAGTCCAAGATACACCAGTTAATTCCTTAAAGGTTGGTCAATTAGTGCAAGAGACAGTGCGTGTCCTATCTCGTAATATTAACCTCATGGTAACCCTAGATTCAGGACTGGACAGAATTGAGCGTGTAGATGCTACTAGTGCTTTTTCTGCTTTAACTCGCATGGTAAATATCACTTTACCAGAGGGGAGCGCTGACTATCTTTTTGGTAAATTATCAGGTCTCCCCACCCGTTATGGTTTATTTTCCCTTGGTGGTGAACTCCTCGAGAATACAGCTGGGGAAGCGGGAGAATTAGTAAAATTGGCAGTGCAAAGACTAACTAGGAAATTTTCTCAATTACTGGCAATCAAATTATGGCGATTGACAGAAAATCAGGGTTCTTCTCAATTGTCTGTGAAAGTCAGCTTGGAAGTTGTTACCAAAAATCTCTTTTCCCAGTCTGGTACAATTTCACGTCACCTAGTGTGGGAAAGGGAAACCTATCCTGTTTCCTTACAGGATAGGACAAGCCAAAAAAGAGTTGTAGACCAATCAGCAGCTGTTCCTACTGTTCCGGTTAATAGCATCATGGTCTACCAGGTGGTCAATTTTGGCGATCGCCCAATTTATTGTATGCTAGTAGGGTTAAATAATCATAAAACTCCTGTGGCTTTTTATCCATGGGCAATTTCTTCCCCAGAGAAGGTTGGTGACAATAAACCTGTGTTAGAACAGATTGTGATTGCTCCGGGGGGATCACTTCAATTTCCCCAGAATGGTCAAAGTTTTAGTTGGTTATTGCCGAAAAAGTCATTATTTTGCGAACACCAATTGATTTTCAGCACTTCTCCTTTTACCAAAACCTTATTAGCTTTAGCAAGCTCCTATAGCAAATTTACAGATCAACAGTCTATTAGTGAATTATTTAATCCTCTGGATGTGACTCAAGCCATATTAGAGGATTTGCATGTTGCTAGTAGTGTTACTCCCAAGTCGGAAAGTAGTGTGAGCGGTACTGATTCTTATGCACTAGATGTGAACAACTGGGCAAGCCTAAACTTTGTTTTTCAATCAGAATCAGTTTAAAACTACCTGTCCCTTACTTTTTTTTGTGGAACCACGTCCAGACTTGTGATACTTTGTCTGCAATTTCCGTCTCAAAAATCAATAGGATAGGAAGAACTATCAAGGAAACTCGGTTGGGTATAGGCAAAGCAAAACTGATTAACAGGGAAAGAATCAAAACTATGGTAGCGATGCGACGAGAGTGCATAATCTGGAACACTTTTTGATAATGCTCCTGACTATAGCTCCGGGTATGGTTAATGATAGCGAGATTCAAGTGAATTAGCCCATCTATGGATAGGCAAACTGTTACAAACACAATATCAACAACAGCTCCTAGATTGAATTGACCAATCCAGGATGTTCGCTGACCGAAGTTATAAAGTAAAGTAGTTGCGAAAGGTAATATGCAAACGATCATCAAGGATAATCCATTTATCCAGAGCGTGGTACGCTGGTGCCTTACTACTAAATCATTGATGCGTCTTTGGTTATACCAAAAAGCGAAAAGTATAATAAAAGCTAGTCCATAATCTATAAGGAACTTGGATGACTCCCGTATCAGCTCACCAATTCCAGTAGTTGATTCGGGCTTAGGTAGTTCCAACACCAGTAAGGTCATGGCGATAGCATAAATGGCATCAATTAGACCTCCGAGTTTTTCTTTGTCCATAGATTTTTCAAAAATCTCCATATCAATTCTCAGTGTGCTGAGATCTTTTCCTAGAAGGCCGAGGATAAACTTGATGGGGAAAGGCTGGGCAGGGCTTGCCTCCTTCCCCTCAAGGTTATAGCGGCTGTAATTGGATTATAATTACCTATGAATACCGCCTATACCAGCACAAATTCCTCAAGTAACTCGCTTTCTTCTAGAATGGTTTTCAAATGATCGGGCAGGCCCTGCAGGCTAATGGTATAGGTCTCAGGGTAAGACTGTTTATTAAACACCAGGTAATTCAGCACACTATCGTCGATGGACTTGAGATGAGTAAGATCTAATACCAGGGCTGCTAATCCCGAAAGCCGTTCCAGGGCGGTTTGCAGATGCTTTAGTTGACTAACCACCAGGTTACCGTTCAGAGCTAGGGTGGCAACGCCATTTTTAAAGGAGATTAGATCAATATCGAAGTCACTTCCTGTCGGTACTACGCGACAACGCACCTTCATTTCGCTCACATCGGTGGGCAGGGTGACCGTTAAGGCCTCCTGATCAAAGTCATAGTAAGGCTGTCCATTAAGCCATACTTCAGCCAGGCGAATACTACCCTTAGGTAGAATATCCGGGGCCACCCGCAGCAGGTTATCTGACCAAGCTCCTGGTTCAGGGCTGAAGAAAAAGTCCATGGGTTGCTTATTAATCAACAGGTTGGTGTAAACTGCGGCTAGAAAACACAATTCAAAGGAGTGATAACCAGCCATGGAGTGGCTGCCTTTGTCCCGCTCAGTGCCAAGGGCGTAGGGTTGGCCATTAGCCAGCACATTAAAGTAAATCCCGCCAGCATCGTAATCGAGAAACCAACCATTGTAGAAGGCAGAACCTTCTCGAGCATAGCGCAGATACTCTGGTTTATCGTCATAAACTCCAGCCATGATGTAGTAAGCTAAAATGCCTTGCTCCTGCTGCCACCAGGCCTTGCGATCATGCCAGACCAAGCGATAAAGCTCTTCTCCATCCTTTAAAGTACGCTCCATCATGTCGTACCAGCCACCTCTTTGGTTATCACAGCCTGCTAATGGAATGATATTAGCAATCTTGTGAGCAAAGTCACGGTAGGTATCTTTAGGCCTGAGGCTTTGCATTCGAGTCAAGTTCCAGGCCACCTTCAAGTTGTGTCCAACTACACATCGAGCCTGGTGAATACCCCAACTAAGGTCACGGCTCCAGTCGTCGTGGAATTTTTCGTTCATAAAGGGGCTGTAGTCGTAGTCAGGGAAATACTTGCAGATCAAATCAAAGCAGTATTCCAGAAAGTCAGCGTGCTCAGGCTTTTCCGTTGCCAACCAGAGATTAATTAAGTAGGCAGGGGCATGGTCTCCAACAGAGTTCCAGTTCTTGCGAGCCTGGTTTATGCCGAGGGATGGGGCATGGGGAGAAAAGGTGACTGGGTCAACATGGGAGTAATAACCACCCTGGGGACTATGGTCTTTGAAATAACGATTGAGGAAACTAATCGTGTCCTCAATATCTCGCAAAATTTCTCGATTACCAGTGAGACGAAAGGTTTGGGTTGGGCCCGCCAAGGCGTAAATTTGTTCATAGCAAGGCATCGCGTTACCGCCTTCGTCCCCCCCCGCTTGGGAACCGATGAATTTGCGAATAGTGCCATTGGATTGGAGGTTAATTTGGCTATACCAGTAACAGATTCCCTCCGTTGAGTTGCGGAAGCGGAAGTGCCGTTGCATGTACTCTGTACCCTTCACAGCTGCTTCTAACGCCCGTTCGTCACCAGTGAGCATGTAGGCACTGGCAAAGCCATAGACTAGTCGGGAGATGGTATCCAAATTTTGCTGCCCATTTAGTTTTTTCCCCTCAGCGCTTAGATCAGTGCGAAAGTTACGAAAGTCAATAGTTTCACCCTCATCAAGATTAAACTGGGCTTCCAGATAGAAATTTAGCAATTGCTTAATTTGTGTGATCCACCAGTCCTGCTCTTCAAAGCGAAGATGATCTGCGGTACGACCAAATAACACAATATGCTTGGCTTCAAACTTAATGCCGCTGCTTTCTGGATAAAATAAACCATAGGCATGTATAAATCTTCCCTCTGCCAAAATGTTTTGAAGGCTGGGTGCAACCTGAAATGGTTCTCCTAGATTGCGTACCAACTCTGCATAACAGGCTTTAGTGACCTTGATATCAAATTCTCGCTTATCAGAGGTGCGCAGACCCACTATAGCCTGGCAGTCAAACAGATCAGGAAACTCAACCTTGGTGATGTAACCAGCAATCAGATCGGAAAAGGCGAAATTAATAGCGTTGGCCATGATAGGTATTTCCTTTGGGTAAAAAAGACGAAAGCTCCTAAAGAGGCTTGGCATCCAAAATGACAATGCTTCGACCAGTGACACTGTAGGTATTACCAGTTACCGCCACCTCTTGCCCAATCTCCACTACATCATGAGGGGAGGGCAGGGCCGTATCTAGCGATCGCCACCAGCAATAACCTGAAACTTGAGGCAACTGGAAAGGAAGGGTTTCCCAGTACATATTAAGCATGATGTGTACATCTGGATCTCCGTTAAATCCTCCTACAGTAAAGGCCAGACTACGGGCGTTCGGATCATCCCAACCTGGAGCATGGAGACAGGTACCGTGCCAGGTTAGATCGGCCACTCCCCGCTCATTGATGGCCCCTGTAAAGTAGCGAGGGGCTAGCAACTCCTTAAAGTGCTTGCGACGTCGGATCAATATCTGCCAGAACCGTAGGATATCGGCATTCTTTTCGGTTAAAGTCCAGTCAAACCAGCTGATCGGGTTATTCTGGCAGTAAGCGTTATTATTGCCCTGCTGAGTACGTCCAACTTCATCTCCCATGACTAACATGGGTACTCCCTGGGAGATCAGCAATAGAGTAGCGAAATTTTTAATTTGTCGTTGTCGTAAGTCATTCACCCATTGATCAGTGGTATCTCCTTCGGCCCCACAATTCCAACTCAGGTTATCGTTAATACCATCCTGGTTATGCTCACCATTGGCTTCATTGTGCTTATTGTTATAGGCGACTAAATCGTACAAGGTGAAGCCATCGTGAGCCGTGATGAAATTAACACTGTTCACTGGTAAATGTCCCCGCCATTGGTAGAGGTCAGCACTTCCAGTTAGACGTGAGGCTACTGCCCCGATTACTGCTGGATCACCTTTGACAAATCGGCGCATGTCATCGCGATAACGACCGTTCCACTCCGCCCAGCGGTAACCAGGAAAATAGCCAATTTGGTATAACCCAGCCGCATCCCAGGCTTCAGCAATGGTTTTAGTATCTTTGAGAACTTCATCCAGTTCGATTGCCCAGACCACCGGAGGATGTTCCATAGGTTGCCCATCCTCTCCCCGGGACAGAACTGATCCTTCGTCAAAGCGAAACCCGTCAACGTGCATATCCCTAACCCAATAGCGTAGACAGTCAAGGATAAATTTTTCTCCCACCGGGTGATTGCAATTAAATGTATTACCGCAGCCGGTATAATCGTAGTAGTATTGGCGGTCGTCTCCTACTAGATAATAGTAAATTCGGTTGTCCAATCCCTTAAAGGAAAACATGGGTCCTTGATGGTTGCCTTCATCGGTGTGGTTAAAGACCACATCTAGGATCACCTCAATACCAGCTTTATGAAGTGCTTTCACCATGTCGCGAAATTCCCGTACATGGTCTCCTGCCTCTGGGTTAACACAGTAGCTAGGATGGGGGGCAAAATAGCTCATGGTACTATACCCCCAGTAGTTATACAGAGGACTGTCGTTAACGGTGCGCAGTACTTCCGTATCATCGAACTCAAATATTGGTAAGAGTTCTACTGCCGTTACCCCGAGAGATTGTAGGTAAGGAATTTTTTCCACCAGGCCAGTAAAGGTACCCGGATGGCGAACCCCGGCGCTTGGGGATAGAGTAAATCCTCCCACATGCATCTCGTAGATAATACTTTCGGACATTGGTCTTCCTAGGGGGCGATCGCCCTCCCAGTCATAATCATTGATATCAATAACAACACAGCGGATGGAACTTTCGAGATTACTGCCGGGAGTACAGGCTTTGCCCCGATTCCATAGAGTTTTATTATTACCCTTTGAGTAGGGGTCAATTAATACCTTCTTGGCATCAAAGCGATGGCCGTCTTGCGGGCGGTCAGGACCGTTAACCCGGTAGGCATAATGGGTACCAGTGGGCAAGCCCAGCACTAATACATGCCAGAAGTGAAATGTCTTATTAATGATGGGGTCAAATGGAATGATTTGAAAGGGGTGAATATCATCGTGTTGATCAAACAGCAGCAGTTCGACCCCAGTAGCGGCCTCAGAAAATAGGGAGAAGTTTACCCCCTGCGGTGTTACTGTAGCCCCCAGGGGTTGGGAAAAACCCGGAGCTAGAGTATAGGTTGGAGTTGCAGACTGGATAGCCATGGTTACGGGAAAATCCTTACTAGGAAATGGATAACCGATCAATAATGGTACGGGCAAACAGATGGGCATGGGCACCGGTGCGTCCGGTAATCAAATCGCCATCAATCACCACATCTTCATCACGGTAGATAGCACCGTAGGCGATCGCATCACCATGGAGGTTGTTGTGACAAGTTAGGGGTCGTCCCTTAACCAATTCTGGAGCGGGGGCCACCAGCCACAGACCATGGCAGATAATGCCTTTGATAATACTGGGCTGGGAAAAAGCCCGCTTTAAAAATTCTGTAGCAGGTGGTATTTGGTTTACATTTTCAGTGTAGCGCAGGCGATCAGACACCATAGCCGAAGGTACGATAATGGCAGCAAAGCTTTTTAAGGTTTCATCATCCATACCCTCAAAAGATTCGTTACACTCAAAGGGAGCATGGTATTCATGTCCCTTGAAGGTAATCGAAGGTTGCCCCCATAAACGAGTCATGAAGTGCAGTTCTGCGCCTTCTTCTAGAAAACGGTAGTGATAATACCAGATTTCATGTTCGTAAAAATCGCTCTCGATTAAGATGCCGATTTTTTTATCTTTTAGTTTCATAATGCAGTCTCATGGTACAGTTGGGTTGCCATTTGATAAGAAATCATTGCGCTGAATCCAGTTTTTTTCTAATTAAACGAGTAATTTCTGCCCCCTCACCACAGAATTCCCGAGCTAAATCGAGAACAGTCTTACCATCATGTCCTTTGAGGTGCAAACAGGCTCCTGCATTGACTAAAATCTCAGCACATTCTGAAAAACCGTGCCATAGGGCATCATGCAATGGTGTGTAGCCATTAATAGCACCCTGAACATTTAAATCAATGTCAGGATGTTCTATCAATATCTTTAGAATCTCCGTATTTCCGTTGTAAGTAGCTTTGTGAATCGGTGATCCTTTAAAGACCCAGTCTACCACCTGAACCTTTGCTCCCGCTGCCAGCAGCTCACGAACAATATCAGTGTGACCATCTCGGGCAGCTACCAATAATGGGGTATGACCATCAGTAAAAGAGTTCATGTGGGGGTAGACAGTATTCACTTCAGCTCCAGAGGCAATCAGCTGTTTGACAGCCTCAAGATCACCTTGATTGGTCGCCCCCATCACAGTCTGACTTGCAATCTCAGATTGATGACGAGCTTTTTCAGCCTCAATTAAGTCCTTAATTCTTTCAAACTTTTGCTTTTCTTCTCCATGGTTAAGATTAAGTTCAAAGGTAATATGGTCGTCGAGCTTAAAGCCGTAGTGAGTATCGAAGTACAGATTTTGACCCCGATCAACTAGTAGCTTAACTAATTCTGGCCACTTGTACCATAGCGCATCCATAATTGGAGTATGTCCCATATTAGGTGTAATAGCATCTAAATGGGCACCCGCATCCAGTAACAACCCGGCAATTTCAACATTGCCCCCCTGGCAGGCTTTGTGTAGAGCCGTTGCTCCAGTTTTGGGGTCAGCAGTAAAAACATCGGCACCAGCGTTGAGTAGCAACTGAACCATAGCTAGATTGGCCTGACAGGCGGCCATCATTAACAGGGTCAACCCTGTTTTTGGATCTCGACCATTGGCATCACCTCGGTGACGAATTAATAAAGTTTCTACCTGGCTGACATCATTAGCCTTAACTGCTTCCAGCAACTTCTCAGGGACATTATCGGTAAAGGCATAAATAATGGGGGATAGATCACAGTAGGATTTCCGTTGGGTAATTTTACCATTTTCAACCTTTAACCAGGTGGCAAAAAGAATTTCAAAGTCTAGCCCAGTGGCTAAAACTGTGGAAATCTCGTGCACAGTGCCGACTGCTATGGATCCTTCGACAACTAAATCAACGAGATTAAAATGCTTAACGTTTATCACACTATCGCGAGTAGAAAACTTTTCCCACACCTCTTGTATTCCATGAGCTGTTCCCATCCAGGGAATTAGGTCACTGACTCCAGCGACTGTTGGGAAGTTAATCCACTCAATATCCTCTGCAAAACAGCCCAGAGCCGTTTCAACATCACCCCTATCTAAAGCATCAAACCATTTTTGGACGACTTTTCGGGTTTCTTCCGTACTCATCAGCGACCTCCTAATTTTTCTCTTACTCTTAATAAGAACCTGGGACTCTAGTCTGAGCTAGAACTAACGTTGGTATTTATCAAATGGTCCAAACAGCGTTCGGCAATGCCAGCAATACTTATGAAGGGATCACTTGGGCAACTTAAGCTCTGGCTTCTGGACCAATAATCCAATGTTCCTGAACAACGAAGGTATGTATATATTTCATCTCAATAAAGTTATTGAGATCGGCAGCTGCCAACTGGTTCTGCGGTGAGTTTAAAGCAATGTTGAGGCTTTCGAGGCTATCAAACCAGAGCATTGCCACACAGTCTAAGATCGCTTCGCCGATGGCATAAAAGCTGTCTCGGACATGACACTGATAGTAACGTTGTAGCCCTGGCAACTCTAAAACTAGAGGAGCATGCACTTGGAGGCTATACTGACGAAAGGTTTCCAGGGGTAAACCGATCTTCCGCTTCATCATTCCAATCAGCTTAATCCCGCCCTGCCTAAAACTAGAAGCTGAACCTTCCAATAAGCTATGGGTATCGGTATCGAGTACGACAGTGCGCCAGAAGGCTGCCCAGTTTGGTTCATCTAATCGTGCCCCTTGTAGAAACTCTGGGGTCTGTAACGAAGCTAGTTGTTCCGCCTCATTGTTTAACCAAATTTCTGCCACTCCACTAAAGCGCGGATCATCAGGCTCTGGACCGAAGGGAATGCGAGTGTCGATTAAATATTTCTTAATTTGTGGAATTTTGCTAGCATATTTAACAGCGTGGATGTTCACCCAGTAGTCTTGAAACTCTTTTTCGGTCATACCAGGTTTGGGGTGGGCAAAGATCAATTGATGAATCATAGTTAGCAGTGAAATAAACAAGTAAAGTGAACCGACACGGCATCAAAATCTCAAACTGGTCTTGACAGTTTATATAGTTTACTGCCCACACCGCACCCCAACTAGTTCAGGATGAACATCACCCTCAAGCACCAAATCAATTAAGAAAGGACCAGAATGTTCCAGGGCTTTTTGAATAGCTGGTTCAATTTGATTGGGATCTTCCACTCGAATAGCTTCTACCCCCATTGCTTGGGCTAATTGGGCAAATTGAATACTGGGCTTAGACAAATCAAAACTAAGAGGAAAGTCATGTAGTGGAATGTTGCGTTCATTCCAGTAGGCCTGAATATTTAGTTGGAGAAGTCGGTAGGAACTGTTGTTACAGATCACAAATTTAGCATCCACATTATGACGAGCAGCAGTCCATAATGCCTGAATGGTATACATAGCACCTCCATCCCCCGTAAACCCCCACACTGGTCGGTCAGGATAGGCTAACTTGACACCAATTGCCCCTGGAATGCCTACTCCCAGAGATCCCCCTCGGGTCAAGAAATAGGATCCCGGTTTAGTTACCCTCAGATAGCGACTGAGGGGTGGTGAATTGGTCAGGGCTTCATCAAAGACCACCACATTATCTGGTAAAAGACGACCCAAAGCTTCTGCAAATTGAACCATATGCAATGGTCTATTATCCCAGTCCTCGCGGTCTTTTACCCATTGAGCTGTTATAGCATTCTGTTTAGCATTTTTCAGCGATTTTACTCGAAGCTCTGCAGCCTCTTGTTGAGCTGGAGTCATGGACTCCCGTAGAATCTCTGCCATGCGAGCCAGTGTTAGTTTTGGATCTGCCACTAACCCAATATCCACAGGATGGTTTTTGCCAATCTCATAGGCATTCAGGTCAATATGAATGTTTTGAGCACCAGCTGCAAAGATGTCGCCTATCTCGGGAAATACCTCCGGCAAAAGATAAGTACCGCAAATTAAATTTACATCTCCTCTCTGCAGGGTAGAAAGGCTCTGGTATCCGAACATATGTCCCGTAGAGCCCATATAGAGAGGGTGATCCAAAGGAATATTAATTTCCCCCGCATCGGCTGACCATACTTCAGCCCCCAACAGCTCTGCTACCTGAGCTACTTCTGCTTGAGCTCCAGAATATGCCACACCATCTCCCACATACAGCATGGGATGGGCTGCCGCCGCCAGCATCATTGCTCCTGTGCGAAGTAAACTATCTTCTGGTACCACTCGAGTATTTGGCACCTTCGTGGGGCGCACTGGCTCCACGCCCACCGCATCCAAAATATCTTGGGGAAGACATACGTATACAGGCCCCATGGGTGGAGTGGCAGCGATCTTCATCGCCCGTCGCAGAACCCGCAGCAGTGACCTAGGATCTTGCACCATGGTGGCCCACTTAGTAACCGGTTCTGCCATGGCTACCAAATCCCCTGCCATTTGGGCATCCATACTTTGGTATCTAATACCCGCATCACCTCCAATCACCACCAGAGGAGAGTGTCCCCGTTTGGCTTGATACATGGCACCAATGGCATTGCCTAAACCAGGTGTGCTATGGATTTGCACCACTGTTGGTTTTTGAGTAGCTCTGGCATAACCATCAGCAATCAAAACTGCAATGGTTTCCTGTAGGGTAAGAATATATTTGAGGTCAGGATATTGCCACAGTGCATCCAAAAAACCTTGCTCTACCGTTCCAGGATTACCAAATATATGGGTAATATCATCAGCCAATAGTTGTTCAAGAATGGTAAAGTGTCCAGTTTTTGGGATCCCAGGGGAGCTACCAACCATAGCGTTTTAGCCCTCTCTCTAAAACTTCAACCATGAGTTCACCCACCAGTTGAGAATCCTGGGTTGACCTACCAGTTAAAAATGGATAATCTAAAATTGTTGATAGGGTTTTTCCCACACCCCCGTGGTACTGGCCCTCGGGCCCAACTGCATCTCGCAAAATGTATTCTAAAGGATAAAAAGGCGGACCAAAATTGGCAGAAGTATTCATAGGTTGGTCATCATACCCATACATTTGAGCAAAGCCTGTACCATCTTTATAGTCATATTCCCTAGCATGCCCAGTAACATGCTTACCCCAAATAATGCTTTTACGATCAGTCCAGTCTCTGGCAAAGGCTAAACAGGTAACGCAGTAACACTCTGCCGCAATGAGCTTGTTTTGAGCTAAAAATCCTAAAATCACAGCATGGAGACGTTCATTGTTGACCATATCCACCATGGGGCCAGAACCCCCCGGCAATAAAAGGGCATCATACTTCTCCAAATCTTTCCAGCACTGGTCTCGGCGATGGTAGTAAGCCTCCAATTCGTGTCCAAAGTTGGGAGCATTAAAGTAAGGCATTGCCGGAAACCACTCAGCTAGGTTAATCGGTTGACTAAGCAGGTCAGAACCATTTACTTCCTTGGTTCGTTGCGCATAGTGGCTACTAGTTACTCCCTTTCCCAAGGGAGGGTCAACATAGGTTTCATCCATACTGGGGGGTAAGGCCGGTGGCTTTCTTCCCTTCGGAGTTGCAAAATCAATACTATAACCTGCCTTCAGCAAAACGTCGTAGGGGCCAACCAGCTCCTCCCCCCAATAGCCCCATTCTGAAAGCACACATAGAATTTGCTTCATATAAAAGCGACATCCATTCTAATTTTGGACATGCTCAAATTATACTTCTATTGGAAAATCCGTCGAATTACTGTTCATAAATCTTAACAGATGGTTATAGCCCCAAGGAGGTAGAGGTAAGCCAGAACGCCCATCCAGAGTCTTAGAGTTGTTGGGTAATAAGCCAGAATATCCTTGAAAGGCTTTTCCGATAAGGATTTCTGCTATTTTAATCACTATTTCCCAACAGGCCTATTACATTTCCGCTCACTTGGGTTTATCTCGTAAACTTTTAAACCCCCAAGTATTTTTCTAGTAGCAGACCTAACTTTTGTTTTGTTTCCGTGGGGACATCGGCCAAATTTGTGAGAATGGCGTATTTTAGTGCGGAATGGGCCTCACTTGGGGGGGAATTTTCACTTAATCTTTTCACAGTTTCTATGATTACTTCTTGAGCATTTATGCCATTATGTTGTAAATTGGAGATTACCATATCTACCGTCACATGATCATGATCCGGATGCCAACAATCATAGTCAGTAACTAAAGCTAGGGTTGCATAGGCAATTTCCGCTTCTCTAGCTAACTTGGCTTCCGTTAAATTGGTCATGCCAATTACCGTTGCTCCCCAACTGCGATACATATTAGATTCCGCTTTGGTAGAAAAAGCGGGGCCCTCCATACATAAATAAGTACCTTCACGATGAAGAGTAACATCAGGTAAATTCAAAGATGCGATCGCATCTGCTAGAACTGCTGCCAAATTTTGGCAAATGGGATTGCCAAAAGCAATATGAGCCACAATTCCCTCTCCAAAAAAGGTAGAAACACGATTTTTAGTCCGGTCAATAAACTGGTCAGGAATCACCATATCCAGTGGTTTTACCTCTGCTCTCAAGGAACCAACAGCACTAGCTGAAAGTAGGTATTTGACCCCTAGCTGCTTCATAGCATAAATATTGGCACGGAATGGTAATTCACTAGGTAAGAGACCATGATTGCGACCATGTCTAGCTAAAAATGCCACTCTTGCTCCCGCTAAAGTACCGATAATAATCGTATCAGATGGGGAACCAAAGGGCGTTTTAATATCTAGTTCTTCCACATCTTGTAATGCTGACATTTTGTATAAACCACTGCCACCAATAATTCCAATATCTACGGGATTCATTTTGATATACCTGTTAAACCTGTTCAGAGCCATTTTACTGGAGTTTATACTAAAATGAGGAGCGATTGCCAGTTAGATTCATCAAAAGGATTTCAGGAATTATACCGTAAAATTCCTCAAAGCTAGACTGCATCAGGATTTCTGCCGTTTTAATTAGTATTTCCCAACAGGTCTAATCGGTGAGCTATCAGTTATGTTCATTGGATGGAAGATATAAAGTTTTGTAACGACATTCAACATTTCTGGATTCCGACAAATAAAATGTTATCAACTCACCGAAAATTAAACAGTCAACTAGTCAACTAATAACTATTAATAAGAGGAAATTGAAAATGAAAGTTAGAGGCATAAAACGGGGACAGAATATAGAAATATTAGAACAACTTAACAATATTCCAGATGGAACAGAAATCATAGTAGACTTAGAATTTATTGAAAACCAAATCAGAAAACCAAAACAACCATTAACAGAACAGGAGAGACTAGCTAAACTAAATAAATTATTCGGTACTTGGAAAAATCAACCTGAATTAACCCAAATATTTGCAGAAATTGACCAAGAACGCCATACTTATCAAGGTAGAATTATAGACTCAATTGATAATCAGGATAACGACTAATGTATCTACTAGATACCAACATTTGCATAGCACTACTCAGCGAAAACCCTCAAGCTGTTGCTAAATTCAATCGCTACTTTAGCCAATGTTATCTATCCATCATCGTAGTTTCAGAACTCTATAAAGGAGTTTATTGTTCTCAACAGGTAGCCAAAAATCTAGAAACATTAATTAGACATCTCCGGAAATAGCCAAAGCCCTACGAATAATGCTTTTTAAGGTGAGATACCCCAATGTAAAGGTAGCTGACTGGTACGCTAAAATAAGCGTTCGCTTTACTCGAAAAATCAATAAGATGACACCAGCTCACGGTTTTGGGTTGAGGATGACAAATTCACTATTTTGGATTTTCACCAAGATAGTTTTTTGCTGGCGTTGCATATTTTTTAGGACTGACTCTCTGTTAGGATTAGAACCTAAAGAATTAATTAGAACTTGAGTGGCATTATTTGTTACCCTATTGTTAAACTGACGTATTGATAAAACCATTACTTCTACTGGTTTTCCTATCAAGATATTAGTTCCATAAAGGGTATCTCCACCCAATAATTTTAACTTTCGGACTTTTTCACTTGATGATTCATACTTTGCATTGGCAATATCAACTGCTTTCTGACTATTTTCTCGATCTGGAAACAAGACAGCAACTGGAGATTTCAGTTGATTAACTTTTTCTTCGGTGTCAAACTCCTTATCTCCTAGATCAATCACCTCATCTACCTTACCACCCAGTTTTTGAAAACTACTTTCAAATTCTTTCGCCATAGCTTTGGTATAGTTAGTACCTGTATTAGCAAAAATTGTTGCACTTTTTAATTTTAAGTTTTTGTAAACATATTCAGCTAGCTTGTTAGCGCTATCAGGTCCAATATTTGTAGTTAGGATGGATCCCTGTGGTTTCATATCCTGGGTAGACAGAAAAATAAAGGGTACTCCTCCCTTCTCGTAGACTGATATGAGATCATTAGTATCAGCAGAATAGGGAGAATAATAATGTATTACTCCCAGTATTGATGGGTTATTTACCAATTCCTTTGCTTTCTTAGGTGCATCCGATTGTTGACTATACTCAACCAATATTTTGACTAATCTACTATTTTTTTGCTTCTGTTTTTTATTAAATTCGTCCTGTGCTTTGGCTACTCCATTCAATACATTTCCCGTAACATTGTTATTGCTTATGTTTTCAGAGGATGGCAAAACCACTGCTAATGCTAAAGGATTTCCCTGTTTTTCAGCTGAGTCATTATTTTGTTCAATTGAAACTTTCGGATCATTTCCATTAGAATTAATTATTGATTTAGTTTCTGAGCCTTCTAAACATAAAATACCAAGTGCTTTCTTTTCATTTGGTGTGCATGGATTAGATAAACGATAAATACCAAGTACTGCAATACTCAAAAAAATTAAGGAGCAAGTACCAATCATTGTCACCATGAACAGATTAGAACGGTAGAGTAGTTGGTCAAATGGATAGCATCGAAGAAATGAAGACTCTATAGTTTCTCGAGGTAGGGGAGCTATTTCCCGTACCGCCCTATTCACATTCCCAATAATGGCCATATTGGCAATGTCAGATTGATCATCAGCAGGGCTTTTTTTTGCTCAAACTCCCGAAATGGGGTGACCCATGGGGGCGTTGGGTTTCATACTTCAACCCAACCTACGTTCATCTTAATATTTAATTCCACTTGCCCACCTAAGTATAACCGATTTATTCAGTGATTACCGTTAAATTTTATTAAAGTGCTGACTCCACCACAGCTTATTGATAAATTCGATCATCGCTCCAGTGACAGCTACTTCTTAGATAACCAGACATTTTACAACCCATTGTCACAGGTTCAAACCTACCATCTTTAACAGTGACCAAAACCGCTTATCCCAACCGCTCTTTGTCTTCTGAGAACTGGAGTGGATATCCCGATGTTTCATTCTGTAGTTGATATCTCCCTGCGTATATCTAACAAGGGATTGGTTAAATCAATCAGCGGGTAACGAACCACAGACCCACCTAGTTTTTCAAAGTTCCTAGTAAATGCTTCTCTGAGACTGTTGCTGTAATGACTGTTGGGATTAGCAAAAATCACTGCCGTTTTCAATTTTGGTAGAAAAAGCAGGGCCTTCCATACATAAGTAAGTACCTTCACGGTGAAGAGTAACATCAGGTAAATTCAAAGATGCGATCGCATCTGCTAGAACTGCTGCCAAATTTTGGCAAATGGGATTGCCAAAAGCAATATGAGCCACAATTCCCTCTCCAAAAAAGGTAGAAACACGGTTTTTAGTCCGGTCAATAAACTGATCAGGAATCACCATATCCAGTGGTTTTACCTCCGCTCTTAAGGAACCAACAGCACTAGCTGAAAGTAAGTATTTGACTCCCAAATGCTGACATTTTGTATAAACCACTGCCACCAATAATCCCAATCTCTACTGACTTCATTTTGCTACACCTGTTAAACCTGTTCAGAGCCATTTTACTGAAGTTTATACTAAAATGAGGAGCGATTGCCAGTTGGATTCATCAAGGGAATCCTTTTATGAAGTAAGTGGGTGGGTGGAATTAAATATAAGATGAACGTAGGTTGGGTTGAAGTATGAAACCCAACACCCCCATCGGTTACGCCATGGCCCCTACAAATAATTGTGCCTCCCTACTTATTCTTCCCGATTGTATCAGGGGCGATCGTATCTGCTAGAACCAGACAGTTGTTCCAGTCCTAGTCTTCCAGTAAACTTCTTAACATCCAGGCAGTTTTCTCATGGATTTGCATCCTTTGGGTCAACAAATCCGCAGTAGGTTCATCATTGACCTCATCTACCAAGGGAAAAATGGAGCGTGCAGTTCTCACCACTGCTTCTTGACCTTCCACTAGTAATTGGATCATTTCCTTAGCTTTGGGAACTCCTGAAGTTTCTGGAATGGACGTAAGTCGAGCATATTCGCTATAAGTTCCGGGGGCGGGGTAACCCAGTGCACGAATTCTCTCAGCAATTAAATCCACTGCCAAGGCTAATTCAGTGTATTGGGTCTCAAACATTAAATGTAGAGTTTGGAACATTGAACCGGTGACGTTCCAATGAAAATTATGAGTTTTCAGGTAAAGTGAATAGGTGTCGGCCAATAGACAGGATAAACCCTCAGCAATTTTACCTCTCATTTGTTCACTGATCCCAATATTGACGTTTGTAAGTTTTTGTGCGGATGCCATAATTCTCCTTCCTGAGTTCAACTAGGGTTTTAAAAAAGTTATGAACAGGATTTTTTGTCCGTTTAACTTCATTTTACCCAAAAAATCAATAAGATGACACCAGCTACAGTATTCAAAAAAGTTGTGAGAAGTTAAAACAAATTTTGTCCAAAACAATTGATTATTAGGAATAATTATCAAAAAAAGAGGGACTAGCCACTAAGACTACTCCCACTTGCCTATCCTTTAAAGAGAGCAGAACACTATATAAAACTCTAACTTGATTGAGAATTTTTGTCAACTAGTTTGAGAAAAATTAGCAATTACAGCTGTAGTTAGGGGAGATGAGCGACCTACCCTCTCAATGATTTACAATTTGTAAATATCCCTCAGTAGATAAAAGGTGGCATTAATGGCTGATATTGTTGATATTGCAGTTGGCAATGATTCATTCAAAACCTTAGTAGCGGCGGTACAAGCAGCTAACTTGGTGGAAACTCTCAAAAGTCCGGGTCCTTTCACGGTCTTTGCACCCACTGATGATGCTTTTGCTAAACTACCCCCTGGTACCATTACCACCCTATTGCAAAATATCCCTCAGTTAGCAAGAATTTTAACCTATCATGTAGTTCCCGGAAAATTGACGAAAGCGGATTTAGCCCAATTGGGCACGGTCAGTTCCGTAGAAGGTTCACCAATAAAAATTGACTGTAATGATGGTTTTGAAGTCAAAAATGCTACAGTTATTGCAGCGGATATTGAGGCCGACAATGGGGTCATTCATGTTATTGACACTGTTATTTTAATGGGTTGATAATGGGGGTATGGGGATATAATAGCATTTTGTCTAAAGCTATATTTCCTCTTACTTGTATTTAACCTTCAAACCCAGAATAATTAGGTTAAAAAACAAAGTAGTACCATTGGCCAAAATAATTGGCGTGGCGCCCAGCATAATACCATAAATAAACCATAAGAACAACCCAGTCATGAATGTAATCAACATCGCAAAAGAAACATCTTTTGCTGACTTTGTTTTCCAGGTCTGTAACATCTGAGGTAAAAAAGCAATTGTTGTTAGGGTTCCCGCAGCTAATCCCACTATGTTCACAAAGTCCATTTTTTTTTCCAATACATTTATTTATGTGTATTTATGTCCGTCTACTCACTAAAAACACTGGCAAAAAAATTCAATGTTTCTCTCAAAGCGTTAACAAACACGTCTATCTCTTCCCTGGTATTATAAAAAGATAAACTTACCCGTGCAGTCCCTGCCAAGTCTAGATAACGGTGTAATGGTTGTGTACAATGGTGACCAGAACGTATAGCTATACCTTCTTGGTCTAGTAACGTGGCTAAATCATTAGCGTGAACACCTTTGGCAGTAAAAGACGCTAAAGCGGCTCTGCCTTCACCATGAATATCTGGCTTTGGTCCATAGATTGTTAGTTGGGGTATTTGTGCTAGTTGCTCAAATAAATAGCTAGTTAATTCTGCTTCATAAGCATGGATTTTATCCATCCCTATATTAGTTAAATAGTCTATTGCTGCACCCAGAGCTATGGCCTCCCCAATAGCAGGTGTACCAGCTTCAAACTTATGGGGGAGTTCTGCATAGGTAGAATGGTCTAAATATACTTCTGCAATCATTTCTCCACCACCGAAAAATGGTGGCATGGATTCTAGTAATTCTAATTTACCGTATAGGAAGCCAATACCGGTGGGAGCTAACATTTTGTGTCCAGATGCAACTAACCAATCACAGTCAATGTCTTGGACGTTGATGGGGGTGTGAGGAACACTTTGGCATCCATCTAGTAGGAATTTTGCTCCGTATCTATGAGCAATTTTAGCTATTTCTTGGACTGGATTAATGCAACCTAATGTATTAGAAATATGCACAATAGATACCAGTTTAGTTTTTTCACAAATTAGGTTATTAAACTGGTCTAAATCTAGGGTTTGTGCAGGTGTCAATTCTACAAATTTCAGGACTGCTCCGGTTTTTTGAGCCACAAATTGCCAGGGGACAATATTACTATGGTGTTCCATTACAGAGAGGATAATCTCATCTCCTGGTTGTAAATTGTTCATTCCCCAACTGTAAGCCACTAGATTAATGGCTTCACTAGCATTGCGGGTAAAAACTATCTCCTGACGGGATTTTGCTTGGATAAAATTAACCACTTTATCTCTTACTGCTTCATAAGCATCCGTAGCTTTTCCACTTAAAAAATGCGCACCCCTATGCACGTTGGAGTTATACTCTTCGTAGTAATTCCGCCAAGTGTTCAATACTAAGGTTGGTTTTTGAGAAGTAGCTGCATTATCTAGATAAACTAGGGGTTTATCATGAACTTTTTGTTGAAGAATGGGAAAGTCTGAACGAACTTGATCTGCTAGGGTTTTAGTTGATGTAAATGTCATATTTCGCTAGTTTTGATTATCTGATTTCTTAGTTATTGACTAGAGAGCTAACTGTTTTTAACAGCTTCTCTCTCAAGGGAGCAAGTGGAATTAGGTTAATAACTTCTGTTGCAAAAGCATTAACTAATAACTTACGCGCTTCCGTTTCTCCTATTCCCCGACTTTGCAGGTAGAAGATTTCATCGTCTTCTAATTGACTAACGGTTGCACCATGGGCACACTTAACATTGTCAGCGGTAATTTCTAATTGGGGTTTGGTGTCTACTCTCGCTTTTGATGATAAAAGCAAATTCCGGTTTAACTGCGACGCATCCGTTAATTGTGCAGGTTTGGGAACAAATATCTTACCATTGAATACCCCATGGGCGCGATCGCCTATAATAAGTTTGTGTAATTGTCTACTAGTAGCATAAGGATAGTTCAGTGCGATCGCGCTATGAGTGTCACCCAATTGCTTTTGGGCAATAACGGTTAATCCGTGGAGATTAGTTTCAGTTTGTTCACCAGTTTGTACAAGCTCTAAGTTGTGACGAGAAATTTTACCACCAATGGTTATGGCATTACAGCTATAACGACTGTATCTTGCTTGGGTTACAGCAGTTTTACCAATATCAAAACTATGATCACCACCCAAGACAATTCTAGAATGATTGATCTGGGCATTTTCATGCACCCAGATTTCTGTCACACTGTTGTTAAAACCACTGTTCAAACCAGGACTAGGATTATTTTGTGGTGAAGGTGTAGTTAGGGTAATATGTTCCTCAATTAGACTTATCTGGGAATTACCTTCAGCAATTACCAAACAGCGGGGTTGACAAAAAGTTGGGAACTCTCCCACCAGGGAAATAAATAACAGCTGTATGGGATCTTCAACTACCACATTTTTGCGCGCCCATACCACTGCAACATCACTCAAACCAGCAGTATTTAGGTCGCTAAAAACATCTCTTGTTCCGTCAAACTGCGCCAAATATTTCTGAGCAACAGAATCTTCTAAAGAATTTAGGTTACCAACATGTAAACCGGAGGGTAGATCTGAAGTCTGGGATAAAGTTGGTGTGAGAACACCATTAATAAAAACCAACCGGTGGGTAGCTTCAGGTAAACCTAAACCCTCCATAAAAGATTCCATGGCAATTTGGGAACTACCTAAATTAGAACCTAATGCGAAACTGATCTCCCGTAAAGGAGATAGGTCTGTAAAACGCCACTCTTCATCTCGGGTAGTAGGAATCACCGAGTGACGCACCCACTTGGTCGCATTAGTCCTAACTTGTTCTAACCAGCTTGGTTCTTTTGATAGACAAATCTCATTTAGCTGATTTAGCAACCTAGTTAAAAAAGCATCTTTATCCAAATCTAATAAAGAATCGCTAACAGCAGGGGGGAAAACTTCCATAGTCATAATTACACACCCACTCCTAAAGCTTCTTCCAATACCCAGTCATAACCTTGAGATTCTAGCTCTAAAGCTAACTCCTTACCACCACTTTTAATAATACGTCCTTGAGCCATCACATGGACAAAATCAGGAACAATATAATCCAGAAGTCGTTGATAGTGAGTAATCATGATGGTGGCATTTTCTGCATTTGTCAACTGATTCACCCCGTTAGAAACAATCTTGAGTGCGTCAATATCTAAACCAGAATCGGTTTCATCCAGGATGGCTAATTTAGGCTCTAAAATAGCCATTTGCAAAATTTCATTGCGCTTTTTTTCACCACCGGAAAAGCCTTCGTTAACACTGCGTTCTAAAAAGCTGGAATTCATTTTCACAACTTCCAACTTTTCCATTACTAAATCATCAAAATCAAAAGTATCCACTTCCGGTAAACCTTTGGCTTTACGATGAGAATTATAGGCAACCCTCAGAAAATCTAAATTGCTAACACCAGGAACTTCTAGAGGATATTGAAAGGCCAAGAATACACCACTTCTAGCTCTTTCTTCTGCTTCCATTTCCAAAAGATTAGCACCCTGAAAAACTACCTCACCACTGGTGACACTGTAAGTAGGGTGTCCAGCTAAAACTTTAGACAAGGTACTTTTGCCAGAGCCATTTGGTCCCATAATGGCATGGATTTCACCTGCTCTCACCTCTAAATTAACTCCTTTCAAAATTGGAGTTCCATCCACTTGGGCTTGCAAATCTTTAACGGACAAAATCAAATCACTGTTCTCAATAATCATGGCTCCTATCCTCTTTTTGATCTACTAACCCACACTACCTTCTAATTTCAAGCTCAATAACTTATCAGCTTCTACCGCAAATTCCATCGGTAACTGGTTAAAAACATCCTTACAGAAACCGCTAATCATCATTGAAACCGCATCTTCAGCAGAAATACCACGTTGGGCAAAAAAGAATAGTTGGTCTTCACCAATTTTAGAGGTGGAAGCTTCATGTTCTACTTTACCTGTATTATTCTGAACCTGAATGTAGGGAAATGTGTTGGCCTGGGCATTGTCTCCAATCAACATGGAATCACATTGAGAATAATTTCTAGCACCCTTGGCACTAGGATTAATTTTGACTAAACCCCGATAGCTATTACTTGATTTGCCTGCGGAAATACCTTTAGAAATAATTGTACTACGAGTATTTTTACCAATATGAATCATTTTAGTTCCCGTATCAGCTTGCTGGCGATTATTGGTTAGAGCTACAGAGTAGAATTCACCTATTGAATTATCACCAACTAACACACAACTGGGATATTTCCACGTAATAGCAGATCCTGTTTCTACTTGAGTCCAGGAAATTTTGGAATTGACTCCTTGACACAAACCTCTTTTGGTAACGAAATTGTAAATCCCTCCCTTACCATTTTCATCACCAGCATACCAGTTTTGCACTGTGGAATATTTTATTTCAGCATTATCTAAAGCAACTAATTCCACAACAGCAGCATGCAATTGATTACTATCATACATTGGTGCTGTGCATCCTTCCAAATAAGAAACATAGCTGCTTTCTTCCGCAACAATTAAAGTTCTTTCAAATTGTCCCGTATCACCGGAGTTAATGCGAAAATAGGTAGATAATTCCATGGGACATTTAACCCCTTTAGGAATATATACAAATGAACCATCGCTAAAAACAGCGGAGTTTAAAGCAGCAAAATAATTATCACCAATGGGCACCACACTACCAAGATATTTCTTGACTAATTCTGGATGCTCCCGCAATGCTTCCGAAATGGAGCAGAAAATCACCCCATCCTCCGCCAGTTTTTCTTTAAATGTTGTGGCCACGGAAACACTATCAAAGATTGCATCCACAGCTACATTGGCCAGTCGCTTTTGCTCGGATAGGGAAATACCTAATTTCTCAAAGGTTTCCAGTAAGGTTGGGTCAACTTCTTCTAAACTATTCAGTTTTGCTTTCTTTTGTTTTGGTGCAGAATAATAAACAATATCTTGGTAATTAATAGGTGGATAGTTAACATGCGCCCAAATTGGTTCCGTCATCTTTAACCACTGACGGTAGGCACGCAAACGAAATTCCAGCATGAATTCTGGCTCTTGTTTTTTAGCGGAAATTAAGCGGATAACTTCCTCATTTAGCCCACGGGGTATGGTGTCGGTTTCAATGTCAGTGACAAAGCCATACTTATAAGGTTGGTTAACTAGGGTCTTGACGGATGCGCTCATCGTTTCTATTGTGTTCTCTTTAAAGGATAAGCAATGGGTTTAGCGGTTAAGGTGTAACTAACTCAGTCACTAAACTGCTAGAATGAAATCGGCGAGTAAAACAACTAGGCTGTTGTTTAACCCAAATCTATTGTACGATAGATTAACAACAACAGTGTTGTTTAAGTCAAATTTTAGAAAAATTTTTTGGGACTAACATGGCGACTACCCAGCAGTCCTCAACTAAGCAGGATATCCTACAGTATCTTTTGAAACACTCTCAAGCCACAGCGGGCCAACTATCAGAAATCCTAGAAGTTAGTCCACAAGCTGTTCGTAGGCATTTGAAAGATTTAGAGACGGATGAGATGGTTGTGTATTCCATACCAGAAAATTCCGGTATGGGTAGACCCCAACACATTTATCATTTGAGTCCAGGAGGTAAGGAGTATTTACAAAGAAGCGCCACTAAGGTTAGTGGTGGTTATGGGGAGTTTGCAGTTTCGCTATTGGATACCCTAGCGGAAACTGTAGGAAGGGAGCAGGTAAAAACTATTTTACAAAAGCAGTGGGAACGGAAAGCCCAGGAATATCAGGAAAAGGTTGGCCAGGGTTGTTTAGAAGAAAGGGTAGCTACCTTAGTAGAATTAAGAAAGGCCGAAGGTTTTATGGCTGAGTTCCGCCCAGTGGAAGAAAATGATGATGGTCATGAGGGTGCTCATGGCTTCTTATTTATGGAACACACCTGCGCTATTTCTAATGTTGCTGAGTCTTTTCCTAGTGTGTGTGGACATGAGCTGGAAATGTTTGCAGCAATATTACCCGATTGTAGTGTGCAAAGAACTCACTGGTTAATAGATGGGCAGCATAGATGTGTCTACTTGATTAAGAGAAACTAGTGGCAAGTTGTAATGACGAACAAGTGTAGTGTAAAGACTCTATGTTTTGACCTAGGGTAGTTTTTGCATACCGTAATTTTTTATGGTTTAATGAACTGGTAGTAATTGTAAACTCATACCCAGAAATTTTATGGAAGCTCTACCTAATCAATCATCAACTGAATTTTTAACCCCCGATGAATCCGCTCAGGTTGATGCAGCTCTGTTATCATCTTCTGAGAAGTTTTTAACCAGACTGACCATTTCTTCCTTGAGGATTTTACAACATATTGCTCAGGAGCATGAGCTACCAATTGAGCAATTGACAGCTAAGCAAATTATTAATTGGTTTGAATCAGATGGAAAGATTAGAAGAGAAAAGGGCCTTGAGGAGGCATTTTTGAAGTGGTAGACTATACTACCAATTATATATGACTAAAAGACGAGTTTTTATTCATGAAAGTTTTGCTATCTTTAAGATTGTAGAGACCCAGGTAAAAGTCAGGTTTGAATAGACGGGTTCCTTTCGCCTAAAGGTGTCTACAGTTATAACTTCTAAGGTACAAAAACCCATGAAACTAACTAGCAGTTCTTTTGTTGACCATGGTTTAATTCCCATGAAGTATACCTGTGATGGTGAAAATATTTCTCCTCCCTTAGTCTGGGATGAGGTTCCTCCAGAAACGGTGAGTTTATGCTTAATTATGGATGACCCAGATGCACCGGGAAAAACCTTTGTTCATTGGGTTGTTTTTGATATTCCCCCAACAATTAACCAATTGTCAGAAAAGATAATCAACAGTCAGCATATCCCCGGTGGTGGTATACAAGGTAAAAATGATTTTGATATCTTGGGTTATGGTGGTCCTTGTCCACCAACTGGAATCCACCATTATTTTTTTCATCTTTACGCATTAGATAAACAGCTAAATTTCCCACCTGGTGTAACTAAAAATGACATTATGGTAGCTATGAAAAATCATGTTTTGGCTAAGGCACAACTCATGGGCAAATATCAGCGCCAAAGGTAAGTTTTATCATTTTCTATTAACTACTTTTATCCCAAAATATACATATTTAACACTTTTTGTCACTTATTAACTTTACTAGACTTAGAAAGCTTATACAGCTCAATCGGGTGACATATTGGGTTTAAGTTCTTAGTACAATCGCAATATTTTCTAGCTGTTAATCCTGATCAAAGGATATTTTTCAGAATCTGTAGGTAGGGACTGGGGTTTAGTCTTTTTGTTGACTAGTGTGCAGGAAAGTTACCGATAGCAAGTGGAGTATAAAGGAGGGGTTTTAACTGCTGATCTTATCCTCAAAATATAGCTTTAGTGGGAACGCTATAGAAAGGGTTGATGGCTAAAAATGATAGTTGGGTAGGCGTTCTGACTCATTCCCTTGCAGTACAACAAATACACCAAATCTTGATGAATAAAATACCAAAAAGTTATGCAATACAAACAAACATCTTTCTTCTTAGCAACGCTAATATTAAGCGTGATTTCAAATGTTAGTCCTGTGATGACAACTCAGTCTCAAGCAGGAGAGGTATTACTAGTACAAGCTGATAATCGTAAGCTACGAGAATTGTTAGAGCAGGGACGAAAATTGGTAGATTCAGGAGATTACAGCGGTGCTATTGCTGTTTATCAAGATGCAGCCAAGTTAGCGCCTAAAAATGCCAAAATTTATTCTGGTATTGGTTATTTGTATGCTCAACAAGGCAATTTTTCACAGTCATTATCTGCTTACCGCCAAGCTATTTCTATCAATCCTAACAACAGTGACTTTTACTACGCTGTTGGTTATATTAAGGGGAACCTAGGAGACGCAGTAGGTGCTAAGGAGGCTTACCGTCGTGCCATCCAGATTAATCGCAATAATTTCCATGCCTATTTAGGATTGGGTGCAAGTCAAACCCGTTTGGGAGATTATGATGCTGCACAATGGGCTTTTGAACAGGCAACTAAAATAGATAGAAATAACCCACGGGTGTATGAGTTAATAGGTGCTATGTTTAAACAGCGTAGACAAATGCAAGAGGCTGGTAATGCTTTAAGACAAGCCCTAAGACTATATCGTACTGGTAGGGATGCGGACGGGATGGTTAGGGTAGAAGAGATGTTAAAAGAAATGGGTGGTTGACGCGGCTAAAAGTGAGGGACTCCCTCTAAGGTAGATTGATTTCACGGTTTCTATCCTTCATCGTAAGGTTCCAAATCTAATAGGTAAACGTATTGTTCCACCAACTCTGGACGCTGAAAGGCGATCGCCCGTAGTAGATGCCAATCATTTAAACCATCAAAAGCATTGCTATAATTATCTAGTTCCAGACGAGCAGCCAAATCTTTGACATCTTTTGGTGTCATGGCGGCGATTTCTTTCTTAGAAATGCTTGTAGTTGTCATAATGCTTGCCCCTCTCTTTTACAGCACTAGCGTTTGACCAGGAGTGGAGTTGTGTGATATCTGTGACAATCTCTGCACCTTCAGGTGCGGAGACTATTAAGACATCGCTGTAAATTCCACCCAATACAATATATCTTACTCCAGTTCCAAGCAAGATGTTTGTAAATTAAATTCTAACTTAGAAAAACTGATAGTTTTTATGTTATAGTGGGGGAAGTATTATTTTTATTGCTTGTGTTTTTCTCACGGGATGTGGCGCAGCTTGGTAGCGCACTTCGTTCGGGACGAAGGGGCCGCTGGTTCGAATCCAGTCATCCCGATTGTGGGCTGTTACTATACTAGTCGAAGCGCCGCTAAAACAAGGGCTAAAAGCGGTTCTCCTATTGCAATATTATTAATGGATTATTAAGAAAAAAATTCTGTGACTTGTAATACAGTTTTTTCATATTTGTAGCTGTTGAATTAAATAAGCTGATACTTTTGTAGTGCAGGCTAAGGTACAGTGTCTCAAAGATTAAGGTCTGGGGATCAGTAATTAACCTGTTCGATAGAACAGCTAATATAAATTGATATATCTCAGGAATGAGGATTAATAAGATTAGCTCAGAGATGATGAGCAAAATCGGAAAAAGATTTTTTTGGTTTGGGTGAAAAAATTAACAAAAAGTTATCCAGGGAGTTTAAAATGCCAGTCTTACATAGTAAAGTTCACTGTCCCAATTGTGGCAAAATGGCGGAGCGCTATTTTATATCTGAGAGTCAAGTTACTAGAACCCAATGTCCAGCTTGTGACTATTTAATGATCAACTGTACTCGTACAGGTAGAGTGATTGAAGCCTATGCACCAGGCATTTATGCTGGAAAGACATTAGTTTAACCTAAAATTAGCATGTAAACTTCTGTTTAATCACATTTTGCCGCTTCCTGAGTTGACCACAAGCTGCGTCTACTTCCAAACCGCGAGAATATCTGATGCTGACGGCTATTTTTTGCTGTTGCAAAATATTTACAAATGCATGGATCCTATCCCGGTTTGGTCTTTGATAGTCTGCTTCTTGAATGGGATTGTAAGGGATTAAATTGACGTGACTTTGAAAACCCCGCAACCGTTGGGATAACTCCAAAGCTTGTTCTGGTAAATCATTAACACCAGCTAAAAGAATGTACTCAAAAGTGACCCTTCTTCCTGTAATTTCCACATATTCTCGACATTCCGCTAATAATTGTTCTATGGGGTAAGTTTTAGCACTAGGAATTATTTGTTCTCTTAAGTTCTGGTTAGGTGCGTGTAGACTAACAGCAAGAGTAACTTGTAAATGGTGTTCAGCCAGTTGACGAATACGGTCACGAATACCTACAGTAGAAACTGTCAAAGAGCGTTGTCCAATTCCTAAATCTTGATTTAAACACTTGAGAGCCAGAATCACATTCTCAGTGTTTAACAATGGTTCACCCATTCCCATAAACACAACATGACTGACTCGTTGTTGGAAATTTTCTTGTACTGTGAGTACCTGGTCAACAATTTCCCCACGATTGAGATTGCGTTTGAACCCACCTTTACCAGTAGCACAAAAATCACAAGCCATTGGGCAACCAACCTGAGTAGAAACACAGACAGTTAACCTCTTATCGCTTGGGATGCCAACGGTTTCGATAATTTCACCATCCGCCAGTTGGAGCAAATATTTTTCTGTACCATCCGTGGCAAAAGACTGATGGTCAATCGATGAGCGACCTATGGAAACATCAGCAACCTGTTCGCGCCAAGTTTTAGGAAATACAGATATATCACTAATTTTGTGTACACCGTGGTGATAAATCCAATTATGTAGTTGCTTACCCCTATATCCTGGTTGTCCCTGCTGTTGTACCCAGGTGGTTAATTCATCCACTGAAGCACCAAGCAGGGGGGGGAGCAGAGGAGTTTTAAGGGGGTTAGAAACTGTTTGCTGACTTGTGGACATTTTTAGACATTGCTCTTGGTTTGGGTAGTTTTTCATCACAAGCAAGAGGAAACTTGCCAGCAATGACAAATACTAAAAAATATGATATCATAAGGAGTTCTACATTGTGGTGGGTGAAAAATAAATATAGATAACCCAGCACGTCCGCACAATCCGCATTCGGAATTGAATTTATGGCACTGCCAATTGTAGCAATTATCGGCCGCCCCAATGTGGGCAAATCTACTTTTGTGAACCGTTTAGCAGGGGATCAAACAGCAATAGTTCACGATGAACCTGGTGTTACACGAGATCGTACCTATCGTCCAGCATTTTGGCAAAATCGGGAGTTTTTGGTGGTTGATACTGGAGGTCTAGTGTTTAATGATGATACGGAATTTCTCCCTCTCATACGTCAACAAGCAATAACCGCACTCTCAGAAGCTTGTGCTGCCATATTTGTTGTAGATGGACAAACTGGTCTAACTCCTGCAGATGAGGAAATTGCTGAATGGTTACGTCAACAACCTGTTCCCACTCTCCTAGCTGTGAACAAATGCGAATCACCAGATCAAGGTATTATTCAAGCTAGTGAGTTTTGGGAGTTGGGACTGGGAGAACCTTACCCCATATCCGCTATTCATGGAAGTGGTACGGGTGATTTGCTTGATGACTTAATTCAATATATTCCTCAAGTTGAAGAGTTACAGGAAAATACGGAAGTTAAAGTAGCTATTGTTGGACGTCCTAATGTGGGTAAATCCAGTCTCTTAAATGCTTTTGTCGGCGAGGAAAGGGCAATAGTCAGTCCAATTTCTGGAACTACCAGGGATACTATTGACACGTTAATTGAACGAGAAGGACAAGCCTACCGGTTAATTGACACTGCGGGAATTAGGAAAAAGAAACATGTGGAATACGGGACGGAATTTTTCAGTATTAATCGTGCTTTTAAAGCAATCCGCCGTGCTGATGTGGTGCTATTAGTGCTGGATGCTTTAGATGGTGTTACAGAACAGGATCAAAAATTAGCTGGACGGATTGTTGAAGATGGACGTGCTTGTATAATTGTGGTGAATAAATGGGATGCTGTAGAAAAAGACTCTTATACTATATATGACCATGAAAAAAGCTTAGAGGCAAGATTACACTTTACTGAATGGGCAGATACCATATTTGTTAGTGCTATAACTGGACAAAGAGTAGAAAAGATTTTAGACCTGGTTAATAAAGCTGCTGAATCCCATAAACGCCGTGTCAGTACATCCGTGGTTAATGAAGTTCTCACAGATGCAGTCAGTTGGCACTCACCACCAGCTTCACGCAGTGGTAAACAGGGTAAAATCTATTATGGTACCCAGGTCAGTAGCCAACCACCTACCTTTGCATTGTTTGTTAATGATGCTAAACGGTTCAATGAAAATTACAGACGTTACATAGAAAGACAGTTTCGCAAGCAATTGGGTTTTGAGGGAACACCAATCCGCATCTTATGGCGTAGCAAAAAAGTTAGAGAAATGGAAGTTGGCACTCTTAATCGAGCAACTCGTGTCTGAAACACCTTTTCATCAGTAACATGAGAAAGTTAGTTGGGAATTTAGGAATTGACACATGGACTTATTGCGATCGCTTCCTTTGGGGTTATATTTAGATGCTCCTCAAACTTGGCTACATAAATTAGATTCACGGGTGAAATTAATTTGGTTGTTAAGTTTTCTGACCAGCTATGTATTTGCCAACAACTACTGGCGTGTGTTACTGGTATTACTGCTGATTATTTTTACCTTGATTGCCAAAATTCCTCTTAGGGTATGGCGTCAACAAATGGGGTGGTTGCTAGTATTGTCAATTATGGTGTTCGCCATCATTTCTATTAGTCCAGATGGTATGAGCATAGACTATCAACCACGCCTACCAGCAAGTGAACAAATATTAAGTCCAGCACCATCCACAAATTCTGAAAATAAAACTAAATTGCCCTTACCTACAAATGAAAAGTACAAGTATATAATCTTTCATCAAGGTCCGGTTAAGATCAGTCGGCGGTCATTAAGTTTAGCAACTAGTTTAAGTACTATTGTATTTACATTAATATATAGCAGTAATTTGTACTTATTAACAACCGCACCAGAGGAGATAACATCAGGTATAGAGAGCTTAATGCAGCCTTTAAAAAAGTTGCACATTCCTGTTACTGAAATTACCCTTACACTAACCCTATCATTGCGATTTATTCCCCTAGTTTTAGAAGAGATTCAAAATCTGATCCGTTCCGTAATGACCAGGGCGATCAACTGGAAGAAACTGGGATTAAAAGGGGGTATAAGGGTCTGGTTAATTGTCATGGAGAGACTATTAGAAAATCTGCTATTGAGAGCAGAACAAATAGCAAATGCGATGATAGTGAGGGGTTTTACCAGTCCCAATGAACATCAGGTCAAATGGCACGAACTACAATTAAAACCACCCGATTGGTTAGCTGTGGCAGTTTTAATTGTATTTTGGGGATTAAGAATAGCTTTTGGTGCCCTTAACTAGTTCTTGCTTGTAGTATTGATACTATGAAGGGGCGCAATTAGACGAAATGGAAAAAGAGGTGTAGAGGCGAATTGGGCATATTCGGGAGTGAGAAAAACATTATACTTATTAGCATCTGGTGTTAGTTGTGCGGCCATGGCTAAAGTAATCGCCTTCACGTAACTGCGCACATCCGCTGATTTTTCTCCCACTACTTCTCGACTGGTAATGGGAGTGTTATTTGTGTTTAGAGAAGCATTGACTACTAGGGGATCCACTACACTGTAATGGCTAGCACCCACCGCAGCAGCTAACCACTTAGGAGATGCAATACGATTAAAACCGTTAATTTGTTCAGTCAAACTTGGGGTGACATGGTCAGCAGATGCGGTAAATACTAGGGTAGGAACTTTTACCTTTGTCAAACCGGTTTCACCAAATAGGAGGGAAGAAGCTGGTTTTAGAGCTATTATTTGTTTGACTCTTTGATCTTGTAGTTGATAGTTATTTTGTGGCAATTGTCTGGCCAGGCACATAAAACTTTGAACATCACTCAATTTACCAGCATTTTTTTCACAACTGCTTTTTAGACTGGCAATTTGTAGTTCACCACCAGCTAATGCTAATGCTGTAGTTCCACCCAGGGAATAACCAACAAACATGACTTTATTAGTGGTTAGTTTTCCCTGTAGGGAATTATTAGGATTTTGGTTAACCTTCGCCAATTCATCCAGAACAAAACTTACATCCTGGGGAAGAGCTAAAAATTCTTGAGGGTTCAAACCTACTTTGCCTTTATTAGTAAAAAAATTACTACCAGGATTTTGTAAAGCTGCAACCACATAACCATAAGAAGCAAGATGTTGAGCTAAATATTGCAGGTCTGTACCTGCTGAACTAGAGCTATGGGAAAAGACAATTAAGGGTTTTTCAATATTGTTTTCACCATTGGTAGGAGTTGACCAATAAATATCCACGATAATATTACGTTTACGTTTATCATCACTTAAGTTTAACTTAGATATTTCTACTTTCTGTGTTCCCGGTTGGGTGGGATCAAATGGAATATTTATGGATGGTTTTTGCCTATCACTTTGGGGACTGTGCATCAGTAGGAATTGCTGAGTCTGCAAAAAATCTATATTTAAAAACCTTGCTACCGTCAAAACCTGTGGTAAATTCAGTCTCAGGGTTTGACTGGGGTATGCTGCAATAAAACTGAGCATAGATAGACCTTCTGGTGAACTAGCAGCCAATATTAAACCGGATCTAACTGCTTGCACCCCTGATTGATCCTGACGACGATCAAAAACTGTTGCTATGTCATTGATTACTGTTTGACCTAATTGAGTATTCAGTAACCAATCTAAAGTCACCACATTTATGGGTATTCTAGTTTTTAATCCTTGCACCAACCAGTTACGTTGTTCTTGGCTTAGTGCACTAGTATAAATCTGTAGACTACCTGGCAATTGCCCAGTTTCCGTGGCCTTTTTCAGCTCTGCAACAGAAGTCGACTCTTCCAGGAATCCATAACGTATGGTTACCCTATCTGCTGCATGGACGGTGGCACACATTGTCAAATATTGTGTCCAGGCGATCGCACTTAATAATCCTGTAAATATGATAGCTTTTTTGTGGTTTTTTCTGGTTAGGGCATTCTTTATCATGGTTTTTAGTTATGGTTAGATTAATCTCTTTACTTAAAGTGATTGTAACCTCCTTTGGTGAGAACGACCAGATTAAATGGGTTTACAAAAACTTCATGTTTGTTACTTGTTCATAAAACAATTGCATCAATATGCGCCGTTTGATTATCTATGGTCTAATTTTTACACTTTCTTGCTTAGTAATTATCTGGTGGCCAGTCAATGATTCTAATTGCAGTCCCATAACCCTGGCAAAATTAAAAAAGGCTAATTTTCAGGTCACAGCTACTAAAGTTAGTGTTCAACCTTGGTTGGGTCAACATCATATATATGGAATATTTCAAGTCCCTGCTTCATACAAAGAAAGTCAGTTTTTTATGTTATCTATTCCCGGAGGTCGTCAGTACTGCGCCCGTCCTTTTGGATACAGTGAAAATTATGATGATGTATTCGCCGAACCGGGAAATATTTTAATCAGATACTATGTACCTACTCGTATGGGCATAAAAATGATTTTTCAAGGGCTATTTTTTGAGCTAAACAATCCTCAAAACTGGAGCTTGACCTTTCCCACAACAATCTCTAAGGAATAGTCGACCATACCAAGTTTTACAGCTTGTCTTTTGACAAAATCACCAACCTGATTACAACATACCGGTTATTACCCAACAACTCTTTTAATTATGTTGGACTTAGTGCTAATTACTATGCTGGGTTTTTTGGGAAGCTTTGGTCACTGCATTGGCATGTGTGGACCTTTAGCAGTGGCTTTTTCTTTTTCTTACCCGGAGAAAACTCAATCCTGGCAACGACAACTACAATTTCATATTCTCTTAAATTTAGGTAGAGTACTTAGCTATGCTCTAGTTGGTACTGCTATAGGCACACTTGGTTCCGCATTGGTACAAGGTGGACAATTAGGAGGAGTTGGTAGTGATTTACGCAGATGGATAGCAATAATTACTGGAATGATGTTAATCTGGTTAGGATTAGCACAGGTTAAACCACATTTAATACCTAAAATTCCCATATTCCACCCTTTGCTACAAAATAGTTTACATAATCGGTTAAGTGCTGTAATGGTAAATTTATCATTACATACAAAATGGTGGACACCAGCACTTTTAGGTATGACCTGGGGCCTAATGCCCTGTGGTTTTTTATATGCTGCTCAAATTAAAGCAGCAGCTACAGGAAATGGATGGCATGGGGCAATAACTATGTTGGCATTTGGTTTGGGTACTCTACCAACTATGTTAGGAGTAAGTATTTCCACTTCCCTAATGAGTAAAGATCAACGTAGTCAACTATTTCGCATGGGGGGGTGGGTAAGTATGATTATTGGTATAATTACCATATCCCGCACAGGGGAAACTATGGTTGATTATAGTGGTTATGCTGCCCTAATTTGCTTAATTTTGGCTTTAATCGCCCGTCCCACACGTGTTCTATTGCCAGCTCTTATACGTTATCGTCGAGGATTGGGTGTGGGAGCATTTCTGCTATCATTAGTACATACAATTCATAAATTAGAACACTTGTTAGCATGGAATTTATCAGCTGTTTGGTTTTTACCAGTGGAATTTCAGTGGGGAATGGGTGCAGGTGTTTTGGCTTTAATTTTTATGACTCCTGCTGCTTTTACAAGTTTTGACTTTATGCAAAAGTCTCTAGGTCCAAACTGGCGTCGAATCCATCTTTTGACGATTCCAGCTTTGATATTGACTGCTATTCATGCAGTTTTGATTGGTTCTACCTATTTAGGAGCTTTAAAGTTAACTATCTTTAATCAGATAGCAACCTTATTATTAATGTTCATTATACTCGCGGTTTTAATGATGCGATCGCCCTTAATTTGGTCAATTTTTAAGTTAAAAGAATTTTATACTCCTTTAAAGCAGAAAAAATAATGGACATTTACTGATATGTTAATTAAACCAAATAAATACAGGCATAAAGTAATATTCTACTTGTTGTTTATACTAATAACAGCAACATTCACCAATATAGTTAATGCTCACACAGTGAAAATATCAAATGATATAGGAGCTACTCTTCACATTGAACCTAAGGATCGGGCCCGTGCAGGTGAAATTACACCAGTATGGTTTGCTTTAACTCAAAAAGGTGGTAAAACCGTGCCTTTAAAAGACTGTAATTGTCACTTAGCTATTTATGCCCAACCACATACACCCGGGGAACCCGCCCTGGTTGAACCACCCTTAAAACCTATGAATGCGGAAAGATATGAGGGTATACCAGGAGCGGAAATTACATTTCCTAAACCAGGAGTTTATGAACTGCAACTCACGGGAAAACCAAGGACAGGAGAGAATTGGCAACCCTTTGAGTTAAAATTCGAGGTGATAGTAGCCACGGGGAATCCAACAGTAGCACAGGGACTAGAAAATACAGCCCATAAAAGCGGTCAGTCATCAAAAGGTTTAGACCTAGTTAAACCGGTGCTTATAGGGGCAATTATACTTTCATCAATAGGGATTATAGTTTTTTTGGTAAACCTATAATGGTAAACCTATAATGTAGATGTTGAGTTTAATGTCTCATTCTCTTAAATAACCTTCCCTTTCTCTGTTAGCTACTTCTACTATTACTCTATTTGTTTCTAAATCTGCTTCTTTAAAGTCTTGAGCTTTTAATAGGTTTTCTAATTTTGTGTATCTGTTCATTTTTGCCACTCCATTTTGTTCGAGAGTATAAGATGTAAATTGAGAAATGGGTAGGCGATCTCGCGTAGCGAGATCGCCTGAACGCCAGATGAGAGGTAAAAGCTTTGCAAGATACGGGGAATGAATTCCCTGTCCCCTGGAAAAATTGGCTATTGCCATGGGGAGATTGAATAGGACTATTAACGAGTATTTAACTTGCTGAAGTTAACTTAGTTAACACCTCGTTAGAACGTTCAACAAAGGACTTCATCCCCTCTGCATCAAATCCCTTTTGAGACATCAACGCTAAATCATAAACGTGCTGACAAATCATTTTCACCAATTTTCCTGTTGGTGATTCACCACCGTCTTGAATAATAGTGCCTTGGTTCAAGCTAACCAGGTTTTGAATCAAAGGATGGGCCGTATTCACCAACAAAATGTGATCTTCAGGAAAATCGGCATTTTGTTGTTGCATCATGGCATTCATTTCCCGCAGACGACGAAGAATTTCTGGTAATAACACTACTGCTGGTGGTGTCCCTTGAGGATCATCGGATTTCAATGCTTCAGTCCGAATATTTACCTTGGGTTTGTTAAGGGATTTCTCAAATAACTCCTTGATGGTTTCACTCTTGGTTTTCTGTGTTGTCGGGTCTACAATTTCCCCCGATTTATCATCTAATAATGTGTTATCTAGGTCAGAATCTACCCTGGTAAATTTAACATCCTGATATTCCCTTTCTAGAAAATTAATAAAGTGAGTATCAATGAATGAGTCCATAAATAGAACTTCTAAACCTTGATTTTTGTGTAGTTCTATATATGTAGCTTGGCTAGCTTCATCAGTGCTATAAAATACCTTATTTTCCTGACGCTCTTTGTTCCGCTCCAGATACTCCTTCAGGGTGGTGTAGGGCAAAGTATTGGTGTTGCTCTTGTTGACATCTTGCCAAATATCACTCTCCGCTGACTGCACCTCAACTGTTGGTTCATGTGCAGGACTTTCCGTGAGTTTAGCAGTAGTTCGGAAAACAAGTATATCTTCCACTTGTTTTTTAAATTTCTCGTCATTGAGAACTCCAAACTTAACAAAAGTCCCTAAATCCTTCCAAGCTTTGATATATTGTTCCCGATCGCTCCTATAGAGTTCCTTTAGCCTATCACCTACCTTTTTAGCGATATAATCTCCTATTTTCCTCACCGTGCGATCGCCTTGCAATGCACTACGAGAAACGTTCAAAGGAATATCTGTACTATCAATAACACCCCGCATAGGAATCAAAAATTGGGGGATGATTTCATCACAATTATCACTGACGAAAACTTGATTACAGAACAACTTAGTTTGTCCCTTGGTTACATCCACATCAGGACGCATTTTAGGGAAATACAAAATTCCATTAATAATAAATGGATAATCTGTATTCAAATGAACCCACAATAAAGGTTCTTCCTGAAAGGGATAAAGGTAGCGATAAAACTCCAAATAATCTTCCTGGGTCAAAGTGCTGGGAGATTCTCGCCAAGGTGCTTTTTGTTTATTTAAAACCTCCCCATCCAGTTTTATGGGAACTGGCATAAAATCACAGTAGGTTTTAACCAAGTTTTTAATTCTAGCTGTCTCTAAATAATCTTCTTCATCGGGCATTAACGTTAAAGTAATCGTTGTACCACGAATATTGCGAGAAGATTCATCTAAGGTAAATTCCGGTGAACCATCACAACTCCAATGTACTGCTTGTGAACCCTCTTTGTAAGAAAGGGTATCTATCTCAACCTTTTTGGCAACCATAAAGGAGGAATAGAAGCCTAAACCAAAGTGACCAATAATTGGTTGATCCGCTTTTCCTTCATACTTATGAATAAACTCTTCTGCGCTAGAAAAAGCTACTTGGTTAATATATTTTTTTACTTCCTCCCCAGTCATCCCAATACCATTATCGGAGATAGAAAGGGTTTTCTTCTCCTTGTCAATGGCAATGGTAATTTCCGGTTCCCCTATATCTCCACCATATTCCCCAGCACGGGAGACCATTTTGATTTTTTGGATCGCATCCACTGCGTTAGATATGAGTTCGCGCAGGAATATCTGATGATCGGAATAGAGAGATTTCTTGATAATGGGGAAAATATTCTCAGTGTGTATACTGATAGTACCTTGTTCTAGCATGGTTATCTGTTTGACTGTTTAAAGGTAATTATGATAATTCATTTTGGACTAGAGAAGTCTTTTCCTGGGTAGGGAACTCCTCTAAATTATAATTCGGATTACACTACCATCTGGAAGTGAGGTTATTTTAAATCTAGTAAACCCTCCTCTTTCAACTTGGGGTTAAAGCGAATTTGAGTTTTTAACCCTCTTGCTGTCAACAGTTCTAATATTTCTGACTCTACTCGACGTGATACATTCTTTAACACTTTAGTCTTAGCTAAATCATCAATTAATGGATTGTGATAATTCTCTTTTTCTGTATCAGTCATTAGCTCTTGGACATTAATGGCATTAGTCCATATTTGTTTATGCTCACCATTACCCGGTGGTAAACTACCATTTTGGGCAATCCAACTATTTTCAATCTCCGATAGAATTTTTCGGTCAGGACGTTCAATAGTGTGGACTTTTAACCAATAACATTTATGGGGTTGACGAACTAAATGTTGCTTACAACTGAGATAAACATCACGAGAATAACCAATGAATTGCAAAATTTTTTCCTGATTAAAAATTGCGTAAACCCCTATCTTACCTTCAAGTTGTATAGGTAATTCACCACCATGGTCAATATAATCAATAAACTCTAAATTTTCTAGGTTGGAATTCATATTACTCTAGGGATGGAAAAACAAAAGGGGAAATGATTCCCCCAAATGGTTAAACATCAATGATTACAGATCTACATCTATATCAAAATCATCTTCATCCTCGTCTTCATAATCATCCTCGTCTTCATCTTCATCTACACCCGTAATTACTTCATCAGTAATTAGATCCTCATCTTCATCCTCTAAAGCCGTACTATGGTTACTACCATAGGTATTATCATGATCGTAGCTATCATCATAAGTCCCATCCAGTCCAGAGTTATCTAAACTATACAGCTTAGCGGTTCGGTCATCTAAAACCATATCTAATGGATCATCCACCTCATCTAATACACTCGTAGCCACATCTGTACCATAGTCCTCAATTGCTCCTACCTCTTCATAAGTATTATAACCAGTACCAGCGGGAATCAATCTTCCTATGATAACGTTCTCTTTTAGTCCTCTTAACCAGTCAGATTTACCCTCAATTGCTGCTTCTGTCAACACCCTTGTGGTTTCTTGGAAGGAGGCTGCAGAAATAAAACTATCTGTATTCAATGATGCTTTAGTTATACCCAATAATACCGGTGTGTACTGGGATCTAGCGCCCCCGGTAATTGACATGGCCTCATTTACCTGCTCTACCTGTTTTAATTCAACTAGTTCTCCAGGTAACATAATGGTGTCACCACCATCATCAATGCGCACTTTGTTAGTCATTTGTCGGACTATGACTTCAATGTGTTTGTCTGCGATGTCAATTCCCTGAGACTGGTATACCATTTGTACTTCATTCACTAAAAAGCTTTGCACTTTTTGTAGAGCATGACTAGCACAAGCGTAAAGTCCATCCTCAGATCCTAAACTGAAGAAGATTTCTAAAATTTCATGGGGGTTAGAAGGTCCATCAGTTAATGGTTGACCAGCTTCCACCATCGCACCATCGGGAACGATTAAATTCTGTCCTGGTCCTAAAGGATAATCTATGACCACACCATCAGATTCTACAACTTTGACTGAATATGCTTCCCGACTGACTAGGTTTTCATCCCCTTCCCCATAAACTACTTTTACTTCCCCAGAACGACGGGATAAAATACATGCTTCTTTGGGTTTACGAGCTTCCAATAATTCTTCAATTCTTGGCAACCCTTGGATAATATCTCCTGTTTTTGCGCGTTCAAACACCAATAGAACTAAATTATCTCCCCTTTGTACCAATCCGCCGTCTTCTATTTGTAAGACTGCTCCTGGACTAACCCGATAGGGACGACCCATGCGAATTTTCAAGGAGTATGCTGCTTCTACAAGTTGTTCTTGTTGATTGTTGTTGGGGGGTAATTGATGACTAATATCCACCAGCTGTCCAGAAACAGGAGCTGTTACTCCTGGAGCAATTTCTGTGCCTTGTACCAATAGATCTCCCTTTTTCACAGTGGGTGGAAGATTAGTCTTAACGATAATCATATCGGTATCTCTGAGGATAAGACAGCGTCGAACCGTTTCTGCGCCCGGTCGTACCCCTCGTATGATTCCTCCCTCCTTAGACAGGATCTGAGTTCTTGCTACTACGGATCCAGGTGGAATGGTAATACCATCTTCCACCTCTAAAGTAGTATGAGTGCTACCTTGGGTGGCATCAGCTGCCATATCTCGCCTGAGTGCCAGAGACTCTAAAATCACTAACTGCAGGCGTTGAATTTCAGAGTTTTCACTATCAGGGACTAATTCAATATCTGCTGCTAAAGGAGAAGCATGGTCTTGCTCTCCCTCCTGTTCAATCTCTAATACTAGTTGGGTTCTGAGTAATTCAACTCCATCTATAGCTTTTACTCGCTCCCCATCTTTGTATGGCAACCTCTGTACTGCTCTTAATTGTATAGATCTTCCAGTTTGTTGACTAACGGAAGTAGTGGAAGGCAAATCGGGGTGGGATGAGACCTCAAACTCCACCACGGGACGACTCAAAAGAGCTGGTCCTTCGGGAGACTCCACATATTGAATGTAACGCATTTCCGTTACAGTAGTTCCTAGTAACTCCTCTCCGGGGTGAACAAAGGTATTATCTCTCCCCAGCACTGCTTCTGGATCATCTACCATCAAAAGTTCGCCGGGTTTAATGACTATTTCCCGCAGAATGTCGTTTTTCTGTGTAATTTCCACCACTCCACTGGTTTGACAGAATATATCTTTAACTACTTCTGTGCTTGCTTCCACAAATTGTCCATCTTCTACTAACAGTAGAGAAATATCCTTATTAACCTCGTGGGTTTCTTCAGGTATCCACAACAAGGTTCCTCCACTTACTACCTCATAACCGAGTTTAGCTTTGCCTTTTTTCTGGACTTCAATTCCGGCAAATTTCAACATTCCTCCCGTGGTAGTGCGATACCTATCGTCAATCAATTCAGCTACAACTTGACCATTTTGTACTTTGGTTCCGGGTGTGGCCCTGAGATTAAATGTTTGGGATTGGAAAGATCCCTCACTCTCTTTGGAGATTTCCTCCTGGTGTCTTGGACCAGTATGAATCAAATAATTATTTTTACCTTGGGAACTATGAACTGTGACTGTTGCTTGGTCTAAAATTACGGAAGCTGTAATGATTTCAATTTCTCTGGTGGGACGACCAGGAATGGGTTCAGGTAGGCGGACCACTCCTCCGTGTACGGTATTGAGTCTAGTCTCCCCCAACACCCCATTGGCAGTAATTTTATCTCCATTTTTGACCACCAATTCTGCACCGGGGAGTAAATTATAAACTTCTCCCGACAAAATCCAAATCAAACCACCTCTTGTTGCTGTTGTGGTGGTGTTTCCCTGACGGTCAGTTTTTTGTTCCGCTAAAACATCAGAAAACACTACTTCACCCGCTAAGTCAGAAGCTACATCTTTTACTGCTTTTTCTGTATTAGCTTTAGTTGTTTTACCCCCTAGAGCTACTTCGGCCAGCAATTCGGACACCTCTACCTTTTGACCCGGGACAATATACAGTGTGGAACCCTGGGTCACAGAAATTTCTTGATGCTCCTGGGTGGTACTTTCTAGGATCAAATTGCCGTTGGTTTCAGCATATAAAGCATCTTCTCCATGACGAGTCCGATAGGGGCGGGTCTTTAAGCTGCGGGAAAATTTGATTGTTCCTGGGATTTTGGCTCTCACCTGTTGGGCAACTTCTCCTGTAAATACCCCACCAGTGTGGAAGGTCCGCATGGTTAATTGAGTTCCGGGTTCCCCAATACTTTGAGCTGCAATAATTCCCACTGCTTCGCCCAAATCCACCATTTTCGCGTAGGCTAGGCTCCACCCGTAACAATGTTGACATACGGAACGGGCAGCTTCACAGGTTAATGGTGATCTTACTAATACTTCTTTTACTCCCGCTTTGTGAATTTCCGCTGCTAGTTCATCAGAAATTGGTGTATTTCGGGCTGCCAGAATCTCCCCAGTTGTAGGATTAATAACATCTTTAGCTACAACCCTCCCTACTAGTCTTGTCCCTAAGGGAATTAATACTTTTGCCCCTTCTGTCATGTCCCGTACGGGTACACCTCTTAGGGTTCCACAGTCTACCTCCCTAATAATCACGTCTTGGGAAACATCCACTAACCGTCGGGTTAAATAACCTGAGTCAGCGGTTCGTAGTGCTGTGTCTACTAATCCCTTTCTCGCACCATAACTGGAGATAATGTACTCGGTAACTGTTAGTCCTTCCCGAAAATTGGTCTTAATTGGCAAGTCAATAATTTCTCCCTGGGGATCTGCCATTAGTCCGCGCATTCCCACTAGTTGTCGCACTTGGGATATGTTTCCTCTGGCTCCGGAAAAGGCCATCATATAAACTGAATTAAGAGGATTTGTAGTTTTAAAGTGATTAACTACTTCGTCTTTGAGATTTTCAGAGGTACTATTCCATGTATCAATTACTTTTTGGAAACGCTCTACCTCCGTAATTTCACCACGCTTAAATTTCGCCTCTGTACTCAAGATTTCCGCCTCAGCTGCCTGTAAAAGGGACTTCTTAGAGGGAGGAACCATTAAATCGTCTACACTAATGGACACACCGGCTTTGGTCGCAAACCGGAATCCTAGGTCTTTTAGTTTATCGGCCATCACAGCTGTCCGGGCGGTACCATAGTGGGTAAATGCCCAGGAAATTAAGTTTCTTAATTGACCTTTGTTGACAACAAGGTTACGGAAAATCATTTTTTCTGTCATGGTGGGTTAAGAAATGGAGAATAGGACAAACTGGATGGATAATTAGCTGGCTAAAGCATCTTGAATTGCTTTGTTATAAATCACTCTGCCAGGAGTTGTATAAACATATTGGGAAATTAAATTCCCTTGGGCATCTTCTCGTACTCGACGAAATTTATACAAGAGAGTACGGCTACCATCTTCGTTTTCTGTAACTTCCAAGGGTTCGTTATCCGGTTGTCCTGTTTGCACATCGCCATCGAATCGAACATAAATATAGGCATGTAGTTCCACTTGATCTTGTTGATATGCCATGATTACATCATCTAGGGAGGCAAAGTATTTGCCTGCTCCCTTGGTAGCATTGGGGTTTTCAGCAGTGAGGTAATAGGCTCCCAAAACCATGTCTTGGCTGGGTGTGACGATGGGTCTACCCGTAGCAGGTGAAAGAATGTTGTTGGATGCTAACATTAACAGTCTTGCTTCCGCTTGGCTTTCTAAGGATAAGGGAACGTGAACAGCCATCTGATCTCCATCAAAGTCAGCATTGAATGCCGGACAAACAAGAGGATGTAACTGTATTGCTCTTCCTTCTACTAATATGGGTTCAAAGGCCTGAATTCCCAGTCTATGCAGCGTAGGGGCACGGTTTAGCATAACCGGATGTCCTTCTATGACTTCTTCCAAAACATCCCAAACAGTAGGGTCGTTACGAGAAATGAGTTTTTTGGCTGCTTTAATATTGTTAACTATTCCCGATCTAATTAAACGATTAATCACAAATGGCTGAAACAATTCTATGGCCATTTCCCTGGGGAGTCCACACTGGTGAATTTGCAATTTGGGACCAACTACAATAACCGAACGTCCTGAGTAGTCTACTCTTTTACCCAGGAGGTTTTGCCGAAATCGCCCCTGTTTACCTTCTATGATATCTGATAGGGATTTTAATGGACGGTTATTGGCTCCTACTACGGTGCGTCCTCTCCGACCATTGTCAATTAAAGCATCTACCGCTTCCTGTAACATGCGTTTTTCATTGCGGACAATGATTTCCGGGGCCAGGATTTCCTGTAGTCTAGCTAAACGATTATTGCGATTGATCACCCGACGGTAGAGGTCGTTTAAATCGCTGGTAGCAAATCTACCACCGTCTAGTTGTACCATGGGACGGAGATCGGGTGGAATGACTGGAATGGCTGACATCACCATCCATTCCGGTTGGGAACCAGTGGCAATGAAATTGTCAATTACCCGCAGACGTTTAATCAATTTAGCCCGTTTTTGTCCCTTTGCTGCTTCAATTTCCCCCCGCAGTTTTTCTGCTTCTTCTTCTAAATTAATACCTGATAATAAACGTAGTAAAGCCTCTGCACCAATTCCTACTTCTACCCCTACTAATTGAGAATCTTCACTATAAATCCTATCCTCAATTTCTAACCATTGGTCTTCTGTTAACAGTTGTTTATAAACGAGTGTGTCAGCATTACCAGGATCTAAAACTACATAGGAGTTAAAGTAGACGATTTGCTCAACATCTCGTAGGGGCATGTCTAGTAGTATGGCAATATAACTAGGAATGCCTTTGAGATACCAAACATGGGCTACAGGTGCTGCTAACTTAATGAAGCCCATTCTATGGCGGCGAACTCGTGATTCTGTTACCTCCACTCCACAGCGCTCACAGACAATACCTCTATGACGAACCCGTTTATATTTACCACAGTGACATTCCCAATCCTTAGCAGGGCCAAAGATCCGCTCACAAAATAAACCATCCATTTCTGGCTTGAGGGTGCGGTAGTTAATGGTTTCAGGTTTTGTCACCTCGCCAACCACCTGACCATTAGGTAAGGTACGTTCCCCCCAAGCGCGGATACGTTCTGGTGAAGCAATGCCAATTTTAACGTAATCAAATTGATTAGATTGAACGGAGCGCATAGTTAAGTAAATTTAGTTCTAGATTGTTCTAACGTTTGTGATTTATGAGATTTATATTTGCCAGGTCAAGTTAGTCCCCTTTCCCCATCTGTTAACTAGTGTAATTACTGATTAATTACTCGTCCTCATCCAGGGAATCACGGGAAAAGGATTCGTATGTTGGACGGGGAGGAGTGCGACGAGATACTTGATCGGCCATCAAGTCCACTTCTACATCTAGGGAACTACCATCAGTTTGGGTTTCTACTTTATGTACCGCAATATCCAATCCTAAAGATTGTAATTCTCTCATTAACACTTTGAAGGACTCAGGAGTGCCAGGACGAGGAATAGCTTTTCCTTTAACAATGGCATTCAATGCTTCATTACGTCCCTGCATATCATCTGATTTCACAGTTAGCAGTTCCTGTAATGTGTAAGCAGCACCAAATGCCTCTAGTGCCCACACTTCCATCTCTCCAAATCTTTGACCTCCTTGTTGTGCTTTACCACCCAAGGGTTGCTGGGTGACTAAGGAATAAGGACCTGTGGAGCGAGCGTGAATTTTATCATCAACTAAATGGACAAGTTTGAGCATATAGGCTATCCCCACTGTGACTGCACGATCAAAGGGTTCGCCCGTGCGTCCATCATAAACCATGATTTTGCCGGGGTTTTCGGGATTATATACCCAATCCTTACTGGTTTCTTCCCTAGCTTCCCATAATTTGCCGTGAACTATACGTCGGGAAGATTCTTCCCCGTACATTTCATCAAAGGGGGTAATTTTAAAGCGTACTCCCAGGTTGTGACCCGCCCAACCCAATAAGCATTCAAACACCTGTCCTACGTTCATTCGACTAGGTACACCTAGGGGGTTAAGGACTATATCTACTGGGGTGCCATCAGGAAGGTATGGCATGTCTTCTAGGGGCAAAATTCGGGAAATGATGCCTTTATTTCCATGTCTCCCAGCCATTTTGTCACCAACCTGGATTTTACGTTTCTGGGCTACATACACCCGCACTACCATATTGGCTCCCGGTGGAAGTTCATCTCCCTGCTCTCTAGTGAATAGTCGCACATCCACTATTCTTCCTTTTTCCCCATTGGGAACCCGCAGGGAGTTATCCCTCACGTCGCGAGCTTTCTCTCCGAAAATCGCCCTGAGTAGTTTTTCTTCTGGTGGTTGGTCTGATTCTCCTTTAGGGGTCACTTTCCCCACTAGAATGTCTCCTGATTCTACCCACGCCCCTACTCTGATTATCCCCTGTTCGTCTAATTGTCTAAGGGCGTCTTCCCCAACGTTGGGTATTTCTCTGGTAATCTCTTCAGGACCTAGTTTGGTTTGTCTTGCTTCTATTTCAAATTTTTCAATGTGTATTGAGGTGTAAACGTCTTCTTGAACCAGTCTTTCAGAAATTAAAATTGCGTCTTCGTAGTTATACCCTTCCCAAGGCATATAGGCAACAATAACATTTTGCCCTAATGCTAATTCTCCCCCTTCTGTGGATGAACCATCTGCTAATACCTGACCTGCTATGACTTTTTCCCCAATCCGCACTAGGGGTTTTTGATTGAGACAGGTGTCCTGGTTAGAACGTTGATATTTGGAGAGAACGTATTTAATTTCTTGGGGTTTATGGGGAATACTTTCGCTTTCACGGTTGGTAAGAGCGGCCTTTTCTTTGACCCGAACACGAATCTCGGTCGCATCTACATATACCACATCTCCATCAGTACGAGAAACAATTACCATACCTGAGTCTCTGGCACCTTGGGCCTCCAGTCCAGTTCCCACTAGGGGACGCTCGGGTTTCAATAAGGGTACTGCTTGCCTTTGCATGTTAGAACCCATTAAGGCTCGGTTGGCATCATCATGCTCCAAAAAGGGAATCATGCTGGTGGCTACTGAGACGATTTGTACTGGTGACACAGCTACGTAGTCTACCTGTTCGGGAGTAGTGGTGGAAAATTCCTGGCGATAACGAACGGGTACTTGGATTCCTAGTATTTGTCCGTTGTCATCCACCGGAATGTCACCAGGTGCAACTCGCAGGTCGTCTTCCTCATCTGCTGTCATGTAAACAGCAGGTTTTTCGTAGCAAACTCTTCCGTTTTCTACGGGTCTGAAAGGTGTTTCTAAAAATCCATACTGGTTAACACGAGCATGGGTAGCTAGGGAACCAATTAACCCCGCATTTGGACCTTCTGGCGTTTCAATAGGACAAATGCGTCCGTAGTGGCTGGGATGAATGTCTCGCACGGCAAAACCAGCTCTCTCTCTGGTTAGTCCACCAGGACCTAAAGCACTCAAGCGTCGTTTATGGGTTAGTTCCGCTAAGGGGTTGGTTTGATCCATGAATTGACTTAGCTGGCTAGAACCAAAAAACTCTTTTATGGCTGCTACTAGGGGTTTGGGGTTGACTAGTGATGCTGGTGTTAAAACTTCGGCATCGGAGACGGTCATTCTTTCTCTAATGATCCTCTCTAAACGATTCAAACCAACTCTTACTTGGTTCTGAAGCAGCTCACCAACGCTTCTAACTCGGCGATTTCCTAAATGGTCAATGTCATCAATGCTACCAATGTCGTATTCTAGGTTGATGAGATAGTCCACAGCAGATAGGATATCCCCTGGGGTGAGAACCCTAGTGGTGTCAGGAACGGAAAGGCGCAGTTTCTTGTTGAGTTTATATCTACCTACCCTACCTAGGTCGTAACGTTTGGGATCGAAAAAGCGTGATTCTAATAGCTGTTGTCCCCCCATTACCGTGGGTGGTTCCCCAGGTCTCAGCTTCCTGTATAGCTCCAGAAGGGCCTCCTCTTCGGAGAATTGTCCCTCTTTTTCAATGGTTTTTTGAAAGTATTCTGGATGCCTTAAAGCATCCAAAATTTCGTTATCTAATAGTCCTAATGCTTTAAGTAGTACCTGAATTGACAATTTGCGGGTTTTATCTATTCTTACCCACACTAAATCATTACGGTCTGTCTCAAATTTTAGCCATGCCCCCCGGTTGGGAATTAGACTGGCAGAATATGTTCTTCTCCCGTTTTTATCAATCTCTGATTTGTAATATACTCCGGGCGATCGCACAATTTGATTGACTATTACTCGCTCGGCTCCGTTAATAATAAAGGTTCCTCTATCCGTCATTAACGGTAGATCACCTATAAATACTTCCTGTTCTTTAATATCACCTGTTTCTTTATTAAGCAATCTCGTGGGCACATACATTTGTACACCGTATGTGCTATCTCTTCTTTTTGACTCTTCTACGCTATATTTTGGTTCTTTTAGCTTATAGTTATGTCCTAAAAAATGGAGTTCTAATTTCCCCGTATAGTCCGTAATAGGACTAAATGAGTTCAGCTCTTCTATTAAACCCTCTTCTAAAAACCAGCGAAAGCTAGAACGCTGAATTTCAATTAGATCTGGTAATAGAAAGGATGGTTCCATATAGTTTTCGTTGTTCATGCCTCTACCTTTATCAACCTGGTTAAACTTGTTCTGAGAACGCTGCTTTTAGCCCAATAAAAAAATAAAATTAGATAAACTTGGAAACCTTGCTCCTGCTAACTGTTGACGAGTGGTGGGTAATCTACTCATTACGTACATTTTGCTCATTAATTCTCTGTTCATACTATTTATCCAGACCTCATCTACACTCGTTCTTAAGACACCAAAAATCAAGGATCCGCCAGGTTATTCTCGGTATCAGGATGGATTTGGCTGAATTTTTGTTTCCTCCAGTCTAATCCCAAACAGTCTACAAGCATTGGCAGTTGTTTGGTCAGCTATGGATTCTACGGTTTCTCCTCGGATTTCTGCTAACTGCGCTGCTACATAGCCTACATAGGCTGGCTCGTTACGCTTCTCTCCTCTCTTGGGCGTGGGTGACAAAAATGGACAGTCAGTTTCAATCAAAATTCTATCTTTACCTACCATCGCTGCTGAGGATTGTATAGCTTTCGCATTCTTAAAGGTAACTGTACCACTAAAGCTAATGTAAAAACCCAGATCTAAAAACCATTGGGTTTCCTCCGGTGTTCCTCCCCAACAATGCATCACACCCCGCACCCTGTCTCCTTCCCTTTCTCGCCATTTTTCTAGCACCTCTCTCGCTTCTACAGCAGCTTCCCGACAATGGACTATTACCGGTAAATCTAATTCCGTGGCGATCGCCAGTTGGGCTTCAAATACCTTATGTTGTTGCTCACGGTTGCTGGCTTTATAAAAATCTAGTCCCATTTCCCCAATTGCTATAACAGGAGCATTTGACTGGTTAGATAGGTGGACTAAATTTCTTATTTCAGCTCCTGTGTGTTCTTCCCATCTATCAGCATCCAAAGGATGTAACCCAATGGCAAAGCTCACCTCCGGGAACTGTTTAGCTATAGACCAAATGCTGGCAAATTCCCCTGGATGAACACAGGAATGCACTAGGTGCGCTACCCCTGCTTCTTGCCAACGGTGTCTCACTGCCTCTAAATCTGGCTTAAAAGTTTCAAAGTTCAGATGTACGTGGCTATCTATTAATTGCATTTTTCAGTTACCAGTGACAACAACTCCTGATTTGCCATAATTTGCTAATCCATAATCCATAACCAGGTTCAAGTAGTCACTAAACCAAAATCAACCGGTTTTTTTGATTTAACGACTTATCTTAGCTTTATTCCCATTACGAATTACGAATTACAAATTAGTGACTATTCTGACTCCTAAACTGGTTGGGTCAATGGTTTGAGCTTCCGTGCTAATCTAGATTTTTTTCTAGCCCCACTGTTTGGATGCAACACTCCCCTTTTAACAGCTTTGTCAATTTTGCTGTAGGCTTGTGACATCCTCTCATCCACCAACTGTTTAGACTCGCTCGTAGGGTTGGAAGCATAGGCCTCCACTGCAGCAAAGTACTTCTTCATCAGCGTCTTTACTGCTGATTTGTATGCTTTGTTGTGCAGTTGGTTACGCTCCGCGATTTGGGCGCGTTTAAGTGCTGATTTTGTGTTTGCCACGGTCAGTTCCCAAAAAAACTATCAATTAATATGTACACACACTACTAGAAATACTAGGATAGCACGAAATTTGCAAGTGCTGCAATTCCACAGAAAAATTTTAGGAAAAATTTTACAATTTTTAACAAAATTTTTGTAAAGTCCGGTCAAGAGTTGGTAAAGATGGAGAAAGTTCGGCAAAAAAAATAGGTTATAATAGGGTCTAGAAATAAAAAACTCATGATTAATACCGCTAATACTGCCAAGCTACTCCCCAAACTACTCCAGTATATCACGGACTGGTTAGGGAGTATAAGATCACCAAACTGTTTTTAAAGCTTTTACAGCGATAAATGATAGGTCAAAATACTGGTGGGATTAAAAAAAAGCAGGTTAAGCTAGAGAAGAAAATTAGTGGTAGCTGTTTATCCGAAAGAATAAAAAGCCAAACTAATGATCACAAGGGAAAAAACTCTAATTTTGGCACTGTCCTTACTACTCCATGCTGCGAATTATCACTCAGCAGGCACACGTTGTATCCGAACTACAACGCATCTGCGAACGTACCCAGGACGAACAGGTGTTTAACAAAGAAGCAACAGTACGAGAAGTTTTGTTGTCTGTAAAAAACCAAGGCGACAAAGCCGTACTCCACTACACAGCCGAGTTTGATCACCAAACCTTGGAACCGGGGGAATTGAGGGTAAAAGGTTCTGAGATGGACGTGGCTTACCAACAAATATCGAAGGATTTGTTGGCATCAATTAGGCTGGCCTGTGAACGAATAGAAGCTTTTCATCGTCAGAGAGTACCAAAAACCTGGGTGCACTTTGGGGAAGATGAAGTGGTTCTAGGTAAACGCTATACACCCGTAGATAGGGCGGGTCTATATATTCCCGGTGGTCGGGCCTGCTATCCTAGTACAGTATTAATGAATGCCATACCGGCTAAAGTAGCAGGTGTACCTCGGATAGTCATGGTCACGCCACCAGGTCCTGATAAAGTAATTAATCCGGCGGTATTGGTAGCTGCTCAAGAAGCTGGAATAGGCGAGATTTATCGCATTGGGGGATCCCAGGCGATCGCAGCTCTAGCATACGGTACAGAAACCATTCCCAAGGTAGATGTAATTACAGGTCCTGGTAATATTTATGTCACCTTAGCCAAAAAACTAGTATATGGGACTGTGGGTATTGACTCCTTAGCTGGGCCGAGTGAGGTGTTAATTATTGCCGATGAAACTGCTAATCCCAAACATCTGGCGGCAGATATGTTAGCTCAAGCGGAACATGATCCTATGGCAGCGGCAATTTTATTGACTACGGACACTGGTTTAGCCAAAAAGGTTCAGTTAGAGGTAGATAGACAATTAGTAGATCATCCCAGAAGGATAGACACAGAAAAGGCGATCGCCCATTATGGACTGGTCGTAATTGTGGAATCTTTGGAAGCAGCGGCGGAATTTTCTAATATATTTGCCCCGGAACATTTGGAATTGGAGGTAAAAGACCCTTGGTCACTAATTCAGCATATCCGTCATGCGGGGGCGATTTTTTTGGGCGATTCTACACCAGAGGCGGTAGGTGACTATTTAGCCGGTCCCAATCATACCCTACCTACATCCGGTGCTGCTCGTTATGCCTCCGCTTTAGGTGTAGAAACCTTCCTCAAACACTCAAGTATTATACAATACTCCCGAGGTGCACTTGACAAAGTAGCCAGTGCCATTACCACCTTGGCTAGGGCGGAGGGTTTACCTTCTCATGCGGATTCAGTACGTATAAGATTTGATGCTGATAGCTAGAAGCATAAATAGACTTTCTCATTCCTGACCATATTCCCCCAGATTACAACTGCGGGGGAATTCCTTCATCAGGATTAATTAGAAATGAGGTGGAACAGAGTAAACTAAAAAAACTAGGGTGATTTTGAGTTAAGGAAGTAAAAGCGGTGTTAAATACTATTTTAGTGGCTTTAGATGATTCCGAAATTGCGGAAAGAGTGATAGAGACATTAGGGAGTCTTATGCTTTCCCAGAATGCGCAGGTGATTCTTTGTCACGTATTTCCATCATCGGATGCCACGGAATTGCCAGCTGATCGTCCTCATCCAGACTCACCCAAATTGTCTTATTTTCAGGTAGAAAAGCAATTGCAAACCTACCAAGAAAAATTGGCGGTAAAAAGCCAACTAGAACTAGTATCAGGGGATCCTGCGGATGAAATAATCAGACTAGCAAATATTTATAAAGCCGATCTAGTGGTGATTGGGAACCGTGGATTGACAGGCATGAAAAAAATCGTTTTGCGCTCCGTCAGTACACAAGTAATGGAAGAAGCGCATTGTTCCGTATTGGTAGTTAAGTTACACAGGTAACTAGGGAAGGGTCAAAAAATGACGTAGTCTCAACAAACTGAGAGTTTGACCCAAATTCAAGGGTAAGAGTGACACACCCTCTAGTCGGGACTGTAGCCAACCTTCTCCCCAATACCACTCATGAAAACCATCAATAGCGCCACTAAGAAGTAGGCGCAAACAATTAACCTTCAAAACATCCACATGATGATATGTAGTTACGTATCCTATAGAAGTAGTGAAATCAAAACCGGGGGTCAATTTTTCTGGCATGGATGGGGGAAGGCCTGCAAATGGTAGCCATTCACGTAATTGTGAAGGAAACACAAGACTATCATGAATAGCTTGGGAGGATGCTTCTATTTCTATGCGCAATTGGCTTTGTTGAAAAGTTCCTAACATAATAGTTGTTATTTTATAGTTTTAGTAAAAACGGTATGGACCTAAAAATGAGCATTTGGGAATCTTGTGGGTGGCTAGGATTATACCAGAATCGACAGCTTGTAGCCCAATTTTTAGAGGAGAGTCAGCACTAACTATATAATGATTATAGGAGAGAATTTTCTCCGGTGTTTAAAGCCAAGTGGTCACACTGAGCAGTTTTTTGTGAATAGTAAAGGTGTTTATGGCGGACAAACTAATGCGGGCCACAGCAGCAAATGGTGGCATTCGAGCGGTGGGTGTAATCACCACAAAGTTAGCCGAAGAGGCAAGAGTGCGCCATAAACTTTCCTATGTAGCCACAGCAGCTCTGGGAAGAACTATGTCAGCAGGTTTGTTAATGGCTTCAGGGATGAAACGCTCTGGTGCGAGAATTAACCTGCGGGTGAAGGGAGATGGACCATTAGGGGGTATATTAGTAGATGCTGGACTAGATGGTACAGTCAGGGGTTATGTGGGCAACCCATCCATAGAACTACCACCCAACAGCAAGGGTAAACTGGACGTGGGAGGTGCTGTAGGAAAAGGGTATTTGTATGTAGTTAAAGATATTGGTTATGGCTATCCCTATTCTAGTACGGTAGAACTGGTGTCCGGAGAAATTGGGGATGATGTCACCCATTACCTAGTTAACTCTGAGCAAACCCCTTCCGCTTTAGTATTAGGTGTGTTTGTTGGTTCGGGTGGTGTAACTGCAGCTGGAGGAATTTTAATTCAAGTTCTGCCAAAAGTTGCCAGAGACGAAGCTCTCGTGGAAACATTGGAATCGAGAGTGTCCACATTATCTGGATTTACACCATTATTACAAGCAGGTAAAAGCTTAACCGACATTTTTGAGGATTTATTGGGGGATATGGAACTGACAATTTTTCCTGAAACTCAACTTCTACACTTTCATTGTGGTTGTTCCTTTGAGCGCGTGCTAGGAGCGTTAAAAATGTTGGGAGAGTCCGAATTACAAGATATGATTCTCAAGGACAACGGAGCTGAAGCTACCTGCGATTTTTGTGGTAGTGTTTATCAAGCAAGCAGTGATAATCTGGCCCAACTAATTGTGGATTTACAAAATGTTAAAGGTTAAATTATTCTAATATGGTAAAATAATACTAAAATTAAGCATATTCCCTGAGGTATATATTTTTGGATAGGTTTTACAGATCGGAGTGGGTGTCAGTCTATAGAGTGGACCGCACCTGCACTACCTTCTGGAGTTGATAGGATAAATTTGTCAGAATGGACTGTTAATCAATTTAGTGTGGTGTGAGAGATGACAGATCAGGATATTTCAGGAGGTTTTTCTCCGGTTGAGACCACAAAACCAGAGCAAAATCCAAGATTGTCCCCAGATTCAGAAGTCCAGGTCAATCAATCATCCGGTGGGAACGCTATTCAGGATAGCGATCGCAGTTTTGGCTCATTAATGCAGCAACAAAATAACAATGGCTTACACGAAAAAGGTAAAGAAAACAATTGGTATAGACCTGTTGACTTTGTTTTATCCGGTAAGATATGGGAATTAGCAATGTGGAAGAAAAGCTGGATATGGTGGTTTTTCGTCCTAGCGTTTATTCCCAGCAGCATGGGTATTATATCAGTATCAATCTTACTTAAACTACCCTCCGCTCCCAACTGTCCTAGAATATTCTGGCCTTTAGCCAGTGCTTCTATGCGTGTCCACTGTGCTACCCTGGCTGCTTCCAAGCAGACGGTTAGTGACTTATTACAAGCTATAGCCCTAGTGAAGGATTTACCACAAGATCATCCTTTGCGAGGACAAATTAATGATCTATTGCAGGAGTGGTCGCGGGACATTATAAATTTGGCGGAGAAGAGCTTCCAAGTAGGAAATTTGGAGGAAGCAATAGCTACTGCTAAACAAATTCCAGAAAATTTGGAAGATCGTCAGTTTGTGGAGGAGAAAATTCTCAAATGGCAATCTACCTGGTCAACAGCTGAGGAAATCTACCAATCCTCCATTGGAGAACTAGAAAACAGGCGTTGGCAATCAGCTTTTATGCTATCATCCAAATTACTGCGCATTAATAATAGATTCTGGTCGACCACGAAATACGACCAGTTAAATCAAATTATTGTAACTGCGCGGGAAGATGGTGACAAACTAGATAAAGCTGATTCATTAGCTGATCGTAATTCTGTTAATGATATTTTAGCAGCTATTAAGTTAGTAAAATCGGTTAAACCAGAAAGCTTCTTGTACAAGAAGGCTCAGGAATTAGTTCCTCAATTTGGGCGAAAAATTCTGAAACTAGCACAAGCTCAAATGGAGAGAAGAGATGCAGATCGGGGTTTGGAAATTGCCGGAAAAATCCCTCCTATTCCCTCCTTACAGTCGGAAATTGATGATTTTATAGATTTGGGAGAGGCCCAACGAAATGCCTGGTTAGGAACCATTTTAGGCTTGGAGAATGCCATTTCTCAAGCCCAACAAATAGATACTTCCCGGGGGATATATGGTCGAGCTCAAGAACTTATTTCTCTTTGGCAATTAGAAATTGAGGATATAACTAAGTTAGAACAAGCTCGGGATCTAGCTAGTGGGGGTACCATTGAGGATTTAAGATCTGCCATATCTCAAGCCCAACAAGTTCCATCTCAAAACCCTCGCGCCCAAGAAGCTCAAACCCAAATTAATCGTTGGAATGACCAAATAGAAACCATTCAAGACAAACCTTATTTAGACCGAGCAGAACAAATTGCTAATGCCGGAGATATTAACTCTTTACAAAATGCGATCGCCGAAGCCAGTCAGATTTCTTCAGGTCGGGCCCTATACTCAAAAGCACGAAGGAGAATCCGCTCCTGGAATGCCAGCATTCAGCGTATTGAAGACCAACCCTATTTAGATAGGGCTATAGTGTTAGCCGAAAGTGGGGACTTGAATAGTGCTGTACAGGAGGCGAGAAAAATTGCCATATCCGGGAGAGCATTAGCAGGAGAAGCACAGGCAGTAATTGATACATGGCAAGAGCAAATACGTGCCAGAGAAAATTGGAGAAAAGCGCGAGAACTGGCTAGTATAGGCACAGCGGACGCCCTGTCCCAGGCCATACGGTTAGCCAATCGGGTTTCTCGGCGTAATGTTTTACGCATGGATATCAACGTTGCCATTGATCGGTGGGGTGAGCAAATATTAGAGATTGCTCGTTCCCAAAGTCAAGTTGACCTGGTCAGGAGTATTGAAACTGCCAGATTAGTCCCTCGTAGTAGTTCTGCTTATGCGGATGCCCAACTACAAATTAGAACTTGGAAAGAACAACTGGTTCCAGAAGTAGTGCCCACAACCCCACTGCTATCACCGGGACAACCTTCTTTGTAGGTCATCAATTTGTCTAACTACTGTGAGAGCTGAGTAACTCACCCCAGCAGTACCTTCCCCTGGATGGGTAGAATCACCAACTAACCACAAGTTCCTAACGGGTGTACGATTGGCAAAACCAAAAGGGCCAAAAGTAGAAATTCTTTGACCAATACCACCCACGATTCCTTTGTGTCTAGCTGTGTAGTCAGCAAAGGTTTTAGGTGTAGCAGCTTCGACGAGAATAATTGTTTCTGGGTTCAAATCAAAATATTCAGCGAGTCGAGAAATAGCCTCTTGAGTAAATTTTGCCTTTAATTGTGGATAATTGTCACTATTCCACCAGGGAGCGAAATCCACAAAGGATGAAGCTATAATTGTTGCTTTTCCCGCAGGTGCCCGACCATCCCCCTCATGACTGACAGAAACAAATAAGGAGTTGTTTTCTCCTACTGGTCCATTAATATCATACATAAATTGTAAGTGGGGTGGACAATTTTGGGGGATAGCACTTTGTTCCACCCCCAAATATACCACAAATGCACCGGAAGCAGGGGGGAGTTTTTCAATTCTTGTCTTGTATCCAGAGGGGACTTTTTCTCCCAGTAGTTCCATGAGATTCTGCACTGTGACATTAGCAATCACGTGATCTGCTGTCTCTGTAAATACTTGTCCAGTCCTTTGATTGCGGATTGTTACACCTTGAGCTTTGCCATCCTCCACATTAATCCCTTCCACCGTATGACGCATTAGTAATTGACCGCCATTTTTTTCTAAAGATTTCACCAGGCGATCGCTCAGCACTTGCATACTACCTTGTAAATGATATAGTCCTTGAGGAAGTTGGGATATACTTAAAGCGGTAGCAGCGTAAAGGAGAGCTGTTTCTTGGGCGCTAACCTGGGAATATAATTTAAGTTGTAAGTCTAAAAACGTTCTCAGTCTTATATCATGGTCTAAACCATATAATCTGAGAGCATCACCCACATTCATAAAAGTAAACGGAGCAGTAATAAAGGTGCTGGGAGTCACAGCTTTAATCAACTGTAAGAGATCCCACAAATTACCCGGTGGTAAAATAGGGTCTCTTCCCTGAAATTCCCAGCTAGCACGGAATAAAGTAGCTAATAATTGCCAAAAGGGTTCACTTCCAGGGAATTGCTGTTGACGTTCCTGTTGCCATTTTTGCGGATCTCGCCAGACATTAATGGGAGTTGTTTCTCCTGGAAGAAAAACCGCACAAGCAGGATCGCAGGGTGTAGCTGGGGGTAGATCCATATCTAGTTCCTGAAAAATCCGGTAATGAATTCCTCCGGGTTCCAGACCTGCAACCTGAGTTGCACCCACATCAAAAATAAATCCCTGACGTTTAAAAGTTGAAGCACAACCACCAGGAACCAAAGCTTGATCCACAATTAAAACCTGATAACCTCTACGTGCTAATAGAGCTGCTGCGGTAAGGCCACCTATTCCCCCACCAACAACAATAACACGAGACTGCTTGATGTTTAGAGATGAACTGGACATTTAATTTACAATTCTTAATACTACCACTCATAATTGTATAGCCTTACCCACTTCCAGGGCACCGTTTATCCCGGGAGCAATAGCCATCAACAAATAGGCTATAAAATTAAATTGGAAGACATAGAAATTTATAGAAATGAGAAAGTAATTGTATGTAAAATGACTATTTGAGATCCAGTATTGCTGGATTAATAAGAATAGGCAATAACAACGATGAGTGCAAATTTACAACTTCAGGAATTGGCAATCTCTATTAATGCCAAGGACTTGAATCCCGCAGTAGTTAATCCTGACTTTTTAAAATACACTGGTATCATTCCTAGCGAATGGGAGTTAGCCAAACAACCGGTTTACAACAATGGAGTGTTACAAATTTTGTTTAATACAGGATTGGGCATTTTTGTCCATCCCAATGGTGTGACTATGGTTGAAAACCTATCGCAAAAACCTCAAGAGGAAATTCAAGTATCAAATATTACTCATAAACTAGTAGAAAAACTCTCTCAAGTAGAGTATAAACAGGTTGGTATCAATCCGAGGGGATTTGTTCTTTTCAATTCTGAAGCAGATGCCTATAAATACATCCATAGCAGGCTATTGGCACCAGGTCCATGGCAAGAATTTGGAGGGAAGAGAGTGGGAGCAAGTCTACAGTTAAGTTATCCTTTAGAAAGGGGAGTTTTGAACTTGAGTATTAACCAAGCAACAGTTCAATTTCCTGATAAAGTGGTAGGGGCAATCTTATTTTCTGGTAACTTTAACTATCCCCTCTTGGGAAATAGTCCCTCACAGAAAATACAGGACTTGCAACAAATAGTAGCAAATTGGCACGACTCATTCAATATATTTGAGCAACTACTAATTGAAAAGTTCCTAAACTTTACTGATGCGACGGCTAATGTTTCCGTTTTTCCATCAGCGCTTCCGGTGTGAGCCTAATTGAGTGATAGTTTGGTAATCTTGAAGGATTACCAAACTATCTGCTATAGTAGAAGTGGGCTTTTAACCTGGGGGAAAGTCAATTCAATAAACCTAGGATATGAGTAGTTAGGATATGAGTAGTAATGCAGACCTTGCCACCACAAATGATATTAACCTTGCCAAAAACTCCACCTCTTCAAAAACCCAGGGTACATTCCCTGTGCAATGGGTTAACCATCATTGCGGAACAAATGCCAATTGAAGCAGTTAGTTTAAATGTGTGGATAAATGTTGGTTCTGCTGTAGAGTCCGATTCCATTAATGGAATGGCCCATTTTTTAGAACATATTATATTTAAGGGGACAGAAAACTTAGCCAGTGGTGAATTTGAGCGTCGTGTTGAAGAGCGAGGTGCCATTGCTAATGCAGCCACAAGTCAAGACTATACCCAATTTTATATAACCAGTGCGCCTAAAGACTTTAAGGATTTGGTACCACTGCAAATAGATCTAGTTTGTAACCCGTCCATTCCCCCAGATGGTTTTGAAACCGAAAGATTAGTGGTTTTGGAAGAGATTAGACGTTCACAGGATAGTATAGGAAGGCGAATTTCTCGCCGTCTAATGGAAACGGCCTTTGATTTTTTGCCTTATCGTCGTCCAATACTGGGTTTAGAAAGCATAATTTCTCAGTTGACACCCCAACAAATGGGAGAATTCCATGACACCTGGTATCAACCTTCTTCTCTAACCGCTGTAGCTGTTGGTAACTTACCAGTGGACCAGCTGATAGAAATTGTAGCTGAGGGGTTTGAAGAAAAGATGGCAAGGTCTTCAAAATACCTAGCTCGTCCACCTTTAGAGGTTATAGATAATCAGGAACCAGCATTTACAGGAATTACCCGTCACGAATTTACGGATGAAAATTTGCAAGAGGCTAGACTAATTGTTTTATGGCGAGTACCAGGATTGGGCGAAATAAAAAACACTTATGCCTTAGATGTTTTAGCGGGGATATTAGGACAAGGACGTAGCTCCAGATTAGTACAGGATTTACGGGAAGAAAGGGGATTGGTTTCCACAATTTCCGTCAGTAATAGTAATTATAAACTACAGGGACTATTCACGATTTCCGCCAAGTGTAATGTGGAAGATTTAGCAGCAGTAGAAACAGGTATAGTTGGACATTTGGAGAAACTGCAAACGGAATTGGTTAAAGAGTCAGAGATTCTCCGTATACAAACAAGAGTCGCAAATAGATTTATTTTCAATAATGAAACACCAGGCGATCGCTCTGGATTGTATGGTTATTATCAATGTTTGGTGGGTGATTTAGATCCAGCATTTAATTATCCTCAACACATCCAAATGCAGAATGAGTATGACCTAATGAAAGCTGCACAAAAATATCTCTCGCCACAGGACTATCGAGCAGTTATTATTAAACCAAGATAATAAACAAGGTTAATGATTAGGGGAAAAGAATGTGGCAAGAAATAGATCGGCAAATCAGTGAACTAACGGGGCAAAATTTCCAAACCAACCAAAGATATTCGGTAGGTGGTGGATGTATTAACCAGGGTTATGCCATTAGCAATGGTCAAATCACCTACTTTGTCAAAATCAATCAACCATCCCAGGGAGAAATGTTTGCAGCGGAAATGCTGGGTTTACAACAAATGTATAACACTAAAACTATCCGCGTTCCCCAACCATTATGTTGGGGAACTGCAGATAATGGCAGTTACATAGTATTAGAATGGTTGGAAATGTCAGCTGGCAATAATAAAAGCTGGCAACAAATGGGGAGAAATTTAGCAGCAATGCACAAAACTACTAGCGATCAGGGTTTTGGTTGGCATATAAATAATACTATTGGTTCCACACCACAAATTAATAGTTGGATGTTAAACTGGGATGAATTTTTTTTTAAAAACCGACTGGGTTACCAATTTCAGTTAGCAAGAAGACGGGGTGGAAATTTTCCCGGAGAACAAAAACTATTAGATGTCATTCCTAGCTTATTAGCTGACCATAAACCAGAAACATCCCTAGTTCATGGTGATTTATGGGGAGGAAATGTGGGATTTACAATTAATGGTGAGCCAGTGATTTTTGATCCGGCCACTTATTTTGGCGATCGGGAAGTTGATATTGCCATGACGGAACTTTTTGGTGGCTTTCCTCCCAGTTTTTACCAGGGATATGAAGAAGAATTTCCCCTAGCGCCAGGCTATGAAAAACGGAAAGTTCTTTATAATTTGTATCATATTTTAAATCATTTTAATTTATTTGGAGGTGGTTATAGCAATCAGGCTAATGGTATGATAGGGAGGATTTTAGAAAGTATTAGGTAAAGGTTTTTAAAAATAAACTTCAAATATAGATAAGCATGTAGATAGAAATCTGTGAAATACTACCAAATACAAAACAATATTTTTCCAAGTAGTTACCTAAAAGACCTAGGGGGAGAAATCCAAGCTAGTCCATACTTTACTACCAATAACCTCAATCGAGACTTTATTCAGACAAAAGGATTTTCTGTGGTTTTCCAAAGACAGGGGATAAAGATAGTCCACGAGAAGTTTCCCTTTTTTAAGCCCTATTTAGATTTAGCACTACAACCAAATTGTAATGCATTTTATCTGAATCCTTTACTACTCCAAGAAGGTTCTCAGGTAGATCCACATATAGACCGTTCATTACGCTCTTATTGTAAAACTATTGAACCACCAAGTTTAGTGACGGTTCTTTACGTGCGAGTACCAGAAAACATGGAAGGGGGGGAGTTGGTGTTGAAATCAAATAATCGCCAAATTCAGAAGATTAAACCTCAAACCAACACCCTAGTTTGCTTTCAAGGAAACTTGACCCATTCTGTTAATCCGATGAAAACATCGGGGAATCGGTTAAGTTTGGTTTGTGAACAGTACGATTTAACAGATAGAGAAATCGCGCATATCCCCATTTATACCCTGGAATCAAGAGCAGGTCAACCAACCAAGGGTAAAATGAAGTCAAGATCCAGTTTTATTCCAGGGATGTAGGAGTCCACATCCCGCACCCCCAATCAAACAGGAATCTAATACCTAACTCTAATGGACTAACTCAATTGCACGCTTAGTCAATGCTTCCGCAGTTAAGCCATTGAAGGACATTAACTCACCTGCACTAGCTGTAGTCTCTCCTCGTTTCCAAGCAAAACCATCTCGTTTAATAGAACTGCGTAACATAATTGGCTCTAACATAGCGCTTGCACCACCAGTTACAGCAATTAATCCATCCCCACTAAATAACTGCTCAAACTCTTCGTCAGTTAAAAACCCACCATCCGGTTGGGAACAAGTATCCCAAGCAGTGTCATTAGGACGATATAAACGACGGGGATTAATCACAGAAATTATTTTTACCCCTATACCCTCAGTTTCTAAAAATGCTGCTGCTTCAAACACTGGTACTAAGGTCATATCCCCAATCACAGCAAATACAACTTGTTTTCCCCCTGGAACCTCGTGTAATAAAATTGCTCCCTTTTCCAGTCCCTGTTTAGTTTGTTCCAGAGTGGTTCTAATGGGTAAAGGTGATTTACTAGCAGTAATTACAATACCTTTATTTTTGGTGGTCAAAGCCCAATCATAACATACCTGAATACTATTAGCATCAGGAGGGAAAACGGGGAAGACATTACCATTCCTCATCATAGCGGCAAAGTATGCTTCCACTTCTGGTCTTTGATGGGTCCAACCGTTGCGTCCTTGCTCCAATGCACCTGCTGTAAATAAGGTGATTGTAGATGGGGTTTTTCTTCTTAATTCAGCCATAGCTTGGGTTACGGTTTGCCAAATTGGCAGTCCATTTATAGCAAATGATTCATAAGAACACCATAGGGTTCTTCCACCCATCAGGGATAATCCCACTGCTAATCCTGCACAAGCATCTTCGCTCAGGGGTTCGTAAACTTGACCTCCGGGAATTTGATTATATAGTTCATCTGCTGTGGGGTGGTTGATTTTCAGAGCTTGGTTAATGTTGCCAATCCCTGATGCTTCGTTACCATCCGCATTGGTCACCAGAAAGTTTTGATCCTTACTCCCTACTATTCCTACCAATCTACCCATAGCTGTGGTGGAAACCTTTGGCTCACCACCAACTGCATATTCTTCCAATGGTAATTCCCCAATGGGTGCTAGGGGTAATTCAAATTCTGTCACTACTGTTTTTGCTGCTGGACCACCTCCAGCACGTTCAGCATTGGTACGAACTGTTTGCCATGCTTCTATGGATAAGGCTCTTTTCTGTAGAGCTTTGGCAATATGGGGTGCATCTAAAGTATCTTTAGGATAAAGATTATGTGACTTTGCTCCTAATGCGTGCACACCCGCACCTTTAAGTTGTTTGATAATAAATACTGTTAGCGTACCATTAAGGGCTAAATTAGTCGCTTGATTAATGCCTATTAATACTTCTCTGGTAAATTCTAGTCTTCTTTCCCAGGAAAATATGGTACTATCTACGTAATCTCCGGGTTGATTCTGGTCGTCAAACTTTTTGGCATCTACGATGATTACTTCCTTAAAACCATTGCCCTTCCAATAAGCAGTCATTTCCTCGTTGGTTTTTAAGGACACCATACTATGATGCTCTTGACTATAACCGTTCCACACTAAAATGGGTAAGAAATTGGTAACTTGAGGATAGGCGGTGTGAAAATGAGCCATGGAACTCATGATGTAAGGTTCACCTAATCCCCCATCTCCCACAGTGAAGGGAAATAGTTTGTCTCGGTGTAATAAAGCTGCAGCCATGGCAAAATGTTGTCCCTGTCCCAACGGTCCCGCAGGTGCCAAAATTCCAGGAATATAACCCGATAGGTGACCTATTAGTCCGTGTTTTTCCCGAAAGCGATCGCGCAGTTGTTGTACAGTAAATATGCTCATGTCTTCTAAGGACCGATCTAAAAACATGGCACTATAAAAACCGGGAGCATGATGTCCCACTTCCGTAATAATATTTTTATGTCCCAGCATGACCAAGGCTGCATAAGCTTCGGCTTGACTGGCAAAACCACCTGGATGTCCAGAAGCTTTACTACCAGTTATTTGTAAGGTGAGATAGCGCAGGGCATCTGCTGCTAGTAAGGTTTGATAAGCTGCTGCTGTATGGTTAATGTCAGCTATGGACACGCTACCAGATTCTATGACTGGCTTTGCACCATAGGTTTGAAAGTTTGGCAATGGTTCCCCAAAGTATTGAATTCCCTCACAAAAACTGGGAACGGTGGAAGATGTCTTGGTTGTGTTTACTGTCATGCTGAGTACCTTAATAAATGCTAAGATTTTACATCTTCCTGGTTCTCAGATTTGATAGGTGTTTTCGATTGTCCAACATCAATCTACACTATGAAGTATGAACTGACTTTAACTAGCTATCTTACGCTAAAGCCGAGGCTTGTGGTTTAGCAAAGATCATTCTGCCAGCGGAGGTTTGTAGAGCACTGGTTACCACTACTCTCACTTCACCACCCACATAACCACTACCTTCTTCTACCACAACCATTGTGCCATCATCTAAATAACCAATGCCTTGACTGGGCTCTTTCCCCTCTTTGAGGATTTTGATGTCAATGTTATCCCCCGGTAAGTAGGAAGGACGAACTGCATTCACCAAATCATTCACATTCAATACTGGTACTTTTTGGACACTGGCTACTTTGGATAAATTGTAGTCGTTGGTTAATAGAGTACCATTAATTTCCTGGGCGAACTTTACTAGTTTTGTGTCTACCGTGCTTAAATCATCGTACTCTACCGAGTTGATTACTATCCTTTCTGGATAGTTTTCCCTAATACGATTGAGAATTTCTAAACCTCTTCTTCCTCGTACTCGTTTTACATCCTTGGTTGCATCTGCTACTTGCTGTAGCTCCTGCAAAATAAACTGGGGTACGATAATTAGTCCTTCTAAAAATCCCGTTTCCAGCAGTAATTCAATCCGACCATCTATAATACAGCTGGTGTCTAAAACCTTGGTATTAGCTGGTTTGAGAGTTCCTTCTACTACCAGGGTCTCCACCGTATTAGGATTAATTAATCGTAACAAACCTCTACCATGGGTATCAGCTAAATTCATTCCCGTTACGGATAGGATTACACTGCCAACCACTGCTACTAAAGGTTTAATAAAGCTAAAATCTACAGGAATGGGGAGTAGAAATAGGGGAGCTAACATTAAATTGGCCAGTAATAGCCCAATAACTAAACCGATAGCACGAGTTAAAATGACTTCTATGGGCATTTCCCGCACTTGTGTTTCTAATCGCCTATAGCTGGTCTGAAAACTCAGTCCAACCGCGCCACCAATGAGAGCAGCAAAGACAGCTACTACTAAACGCAAAGCATCTAAATTGGTTACTCCTTTGAGACTTCCTGGTGGTAGTAAGTCGGTACTGAAATAACCTATTCCCGCAGAGGCTATAATAAATGAGATAATGATGGTGAAATCAAGCATGATTTATTTTTCCTGAATGAATAATGTTTGTCTGTGCGAGGTTAAGGCATTTTTTTGGTCAAATGTGGATTGGTTAATATGAAGGACGGAATAATTATCAAACTGCATCTGGCCTACCAAGGCTGAGAATTCTGAAAATATATGTGGCCATTATACCTTGATGGTTTAGGTTTACCTGTAAACCTCCACGGGTTTTTGGATATACTAGGGTTTTCAGGATTGCTGCTAGTTTTAACTACAAAATGTAATTTTTGTCAACAGTTCTATCAATGAATTTTTTCCATGAGTTTTCCAATCCCCACCGCAGCTTATGTACATATTCCCTTCTGTCGGCGCAGGTGCTTTTACTGTGATTTTCCCGTGTATGTGACGGGCGATCGCGTGTCCGGGGAAGCATCCCATACAATTAGTCAGTATGTAGATAGCATTTGCCATGAGATCAGCATCACACCGACTTTTAGTGAACCCCTGAGAACAGTTTTTTTTGGTGGTGGTACACCTTCTCTATTGTCGGCCAAACAACTAGAGCAAATATTGAGCAGTTTGGAACAGAGATTTGCCATGGAATCAAAGATAGAAATTTCTATGGAAATAGATCCAGGTACATTTGATTTAGCTCGTATTCAAGGTTATAAAAATGCAGGAGTAAACAGAGTTAGTTTAGGGGTGCAGACCTTTACCCCAGAATTGTTAAAAACTGCTGGGCGATCGCACTCGGTTGAAGATATTTTTGCAGCTATTGATATAGTTAACCAAGTGGAGATACCCGAATTTAGCATAGACCTGATTTCGGGTTTGCCACATCAGTCTATAGAGCAATGGCAAAATTCTCTGACCAAGGGGGTAGAAATTGCTCCTACCCATATTTCCATTTATGATTTAACCATAGAACCGGGTACAGTGTTTGGTCGTTATTATCAAGCTGGGGATCACCCTCTACCAGCGGATGAGATGACGGTAAAGATGTATGAACTAGGACAAGAGATGCTCACGGGTGCGGGTTATGAGCATTATGAAATTTCCAATTATGCTAAGCCAGGGCATCAATGTAAACACAATCGTGTTTACTGGCAAAATCTTGCTTACTATGGTTTTGGCATGGGTGCTACCAGCTATGTAGAAGGTAAACGATTTTCTCGTCCTAGAAGGATCCAGGAATATTATCAGTGGTTAAATAATGGTGCAATAATTGATGCTAAAGTTATATATGTAGATGAGGAACTGTTAGAGACTATAATGTTGGGGATGCGTTTAGCGGAAGGTTTAAGTCTAGGAGTATTAGCAGAAAAGTTTGGTCATCAAAGAGTTGAGAAAATACAAAAGTGCTTACAAACCTATGTAATTCCAGGTTGGGTGAAATTGACCACAGATAGATTATGTTTAACTGATCCCCAGGGTTTTTTGTTTTCTAATGTAGTTTTAGGAGATTTATTTGCCAAACTGAGTTGAGAAAAGCTCAAAGATCATTTAGGTTTCTTCAAACCGTAGTATGTTAAAATCATAGGAGAGCCAAAATCCTGCACACCAGAGTATGAATGATCCGGAAAACAAGAGCATTAAGGAAACTTCCACATCTTTAAACAATTTAAATAAACAGGGGGGTTGGAAAGAAAATCTAACTTTAATAGGGGTGGCGTTGATTTTAGCCCTATTGATCAGAGTATTTATTGCAGAACCTCGTTTAATTCCTTCCGCATCAATGTATCCCACCCTGCAAATAGGGGATAGATTAGTAGTAGAGAAAATATCCTACCGACTTCATCCTCCTCAAGCTGGCGACATCGTGGTTTTTCAGACACCTCCCGAATTACAAGAGCGTGGTTATGATGACAATCAAGCCTTTATTAAACGGATTATAGGTCTTCCAGGAGATATAGTTGGTATAGTGAATGGTCAAGTTTATGTGAATGGCAAACAGTTGGAAGAAACCTACATTGCTGAACCAGCAAATCAACCATTCCCCCTGATTAAAATTCCAGAGAACAAGTTCTTTGTGATGGGAGACAATCGCAATGACAGTAATGACTCTCGGTACTGGGGTTTTTTACCGCGAAGAAACCTAATTGGTCACGCAGCATTTCGCTTTTGGCCCTTAAATCGATTGGGTTTGATAGGTTAGCGGTAATACTATTGAAAGTGCAAATAGTACATTAGTTTGGAGATCAGGTCACCAGATAATCCCAACCTGTTTTGAAAATCCACCAGATTACGATAAGCACCACGAGCGAGGCGGTTTTTTACCACCGCCTCCGCTAGGACTATATCTATCGTTGGGATTTCCAATAGAGTTTCTATAGATGCCGTATTAATGTTAATTGATGGGTGGTGTACTAGAGAGTGTTCATCATAATAGGTAAAACTTAATAAAGGCTTGAGCGGTTCTAGTCGATGAATGGGTAAACTCAAAGCCGCAGCAATATCTTCAATACAGTAAAACTTCACCCCAGAGCGCGACAATGCCACCAAAGAGCGACCTTGATGAATAGATAAACCGGGTAATCGTAACCAGTCATCCACATTGGCTTGATTAACATCAATCCGAATACCCAATTGTGCAGCAAGATGTATTTCCTCACCCGACTGTAAGCGATAGTAGGGATCATGAAGAAGTTTGTCTCGTAATTTTTGTAACTTGAGATTCCAAGGAAACCAGCTAATCATCGGAAATTATAGTCCCCACTAAGAAATACGGTCTATCAATTGACGACGTTTTTGCTCGAATTCATATTCAGAAATCAACCCTTCCTCACGCAAAGCATCTAACTCACGTAAAGCATTGGCCACCGATTCTACATTGGTGCTCACCTCCGGGGAACTGTGAACTGATAAGTTACCAGAATTAAACTTCCTGTTAAAAGTCTCCTCATCCTGTGTGATATACCACACCCCCTCTATAGCACTAGCTATTTTAGGAATTGGTGTCCACGATAATAACACATACAGAATTCCCCATAGTGGTTGTCCCAAATAAAACTTGTGTAATCCGGAAATAGCGATCGCACCGGAAAAGGCCAGCACAGCTGCAATGGCGCGGTTTTTCCGTTTAAGGAGCATACCCAATTGCACAAAACCCACCTAAAGTTTGCTTAAAAAACACTTTAATTCCTAGGGTAGCACAAACTAATTAGGGAGGGGGGAATTCTCCGAAAAAACTACTGCCAAAGCGGCCAGCTTGACCTCCAGACCTTAGCTAGGATGAATTTTTGGAATTGACCCCCAAACAAATCAGGAGTGTTGATTATGATGATGATGATGACTGAATCCTTGACCACAGAAATGCAAAACTGCGTCAATGCTACCACAGAATGTCATAAAATCTGTTTAGAAACCATGACCTACTGTATGAGTCAAGGTGGTAAATATATGAGTGCCAATCTCATCAGCGCCATGCGTGACTGCTCAGAATTTTGTATGATATGTACCAACATGCTAATTAGCGGTTCCCTATTTGCTGGAAAGACTTGTGCACTTTGTGCAGAAATATGCGATCGCTGTGCATTAGCTTGTGAAACCATCTCTACTGATAAAAAGATGACAGCTTGTGCCAGTGCTTGTCGCAATTGTGCAGAAGCTTGTCGAGGAGTAAAAGTAGGGGTGTAATTTCATAGGGGGGGGACAGGGAATATAGTTGAAGATCGGATTAGAGAATATTTAAGATTCTCCTAAGCAAAAGCTGATCTTCCGATTTAGGTTTGAGACGGCCATTTTCCACATCACGGATCCAACTCTGACTTTTACCAGCCAACTTTGCTAATTCCCGTTGAGAGATACTAATAGCTTTGCGAGCTTGTAATACCTGTTCCCCCAATAAATCATCATGAGGTTTCACAGACCTTTTACCCTTGACGGAACGATGTTGTTTACGATGGGGTTGGGGAGTGACGTTTTCCCAATCTGAAGGTAATTCAAAAGACAAAATTCGAGCATTCATCAACATATTCCACTTACCACGGGGACTGCTATCAGTCAGACGATGCTCACCACTACCATCATTAATCCAAAATTCCAAGGCCTCATCTGGATCTTCAGGAATATCAACTAATTTTGCCCAGAGGGGCTGAATTTCTACTGGGTAAGTAACGGGGTCAAAAATCACTTTAATACCATAGTGATTAAGTACCTCCAAATCATTTTCAAAAGTGCGTAGCAAACGCTTACGCTCATCCCGGGATCTAGAAGCAAGATGAATTTTTTCCTCGCCATAACCAACGCGCAATAAAGTAGGAACAGTAATTCTTTGTTCCCTGCCCATTTTAGTTTTAAAAAGTAACCATAACATCAACCTAACAGCACCTTCATGTTGTTGCCAAAGACTCATCACCGTAGTCAATAATGTTTTTGGTAAGCTACCATATTGATAGAATGCCAAACTTTCTTTACAGCCCTGTTTATTTAAAAAGTGCCTAGACCACAGACCAGCTTTCACTTTAAAAGTCAAACCAATGAGATATTTACAGCCTCGTTCATCTTCCTGAAAATGATGTTCAATATCTGTCAAATCCCATAGATAACTCTTCTGCACAGAGAAAGCGGGGACTTTACCTCTAGCTTGCCAATCAATAGAAACAACCAAAGAACAGACCTGTTGAACAATACTCTTAATCAAACATAACCTTGTAGTTTTGTTCAGATCTTTGCGTTTTTCCAGTCCCAAATATGCTTCAATTTGCCGTTCATCAATGGTAAATTCCTGTTCCCAAGGTCGCTCCAAAGTTGTAGCGTATGCTGCAAAAATTAGGTGAATACAGGCAGCACGAATATCGAGATTTTCGATAGTTGATAAATCTCTGACGAAACCAGATTTAGATGAGTCTTGAATAGCAAAAGAAATATTACCTCGACCTTGATTAACTTGACGACTATAGTATAAATTACCTCCCCCATCCTGTGCCCAATGTAATGATTTACGTTGGGCCAATATATTGCACGCCTCCCAAATGACTATAGCGGAAGCAAATGGGTGGTTTTTACCATTAGAAAATAAATCCAGACTGGTAGATTCTCTTACTTCAACTTTGCACCTGCCTTTTTTAGCTTGCCAGGGTATAGGAGATTGGGTAGGACAAGCAATTACGCATTGTGGTTCGGGATAATAACCCTCACAATTGTTACAAAGACAAGGATCTATCCAATATTCATTATTTTCAATTTTGATGGCACCCGTAGGACATTGGGGGCGGCATTTATCACATCTATTGCAATTTTTATTAGGAATTATATAAGGCATAAGGCTACTTCCTAGTTAAATTGCCTAGATGGTTGACTTAAATTAACCCTCGATGTCTCATTTTGATTCATAGTTAACCGTTCCCTGTTAACTGTAGATTGTGATTTGTCTCCCTATTCATACCCGGAAATTTAAACTTTATTAGTTCTTCATTAACTATAAATTTCATAAAGATTTTGATCAGATTGTTTATCATGAACTAGCAACTATTTATTAATGGAGGTAAATAAAAATAATTGTCAATAAAACATAAATATTTCGGTAAATAATAGTAAATCACCAGGCGCAGAGAATTTAACAAAAAAGTTAACGTTTAACATTAAAAAGTAAAAATATGAGACTATTATCAAGAAAGAAGGAACGAAAAAATTGTAAGTAAAATTGCTCAGGTTAGAGTCATGGCAACATTAACAGGATTGACATTTGGTGGTGGAACTTGGACACCTAAATTTGCCCAAGGTATTGATAAGGACAAATGTATTGGTTGTGGTAGGTGTATGAAGGTTTGTGGTTACAGTGTTTTAGGTTTGATGGCCTTGAATGAAGAGGGTGAATTTGTAGAAGATGAAGATGATGAAGAAATTGAACGTAAGGTGATGGTTGTTACTCAACCGGAAAATTGTATTGGTTGCCAAGCATGTTCTCGTATTTGTCCTAAGAACTGTTATTCCCATACAGTCTTGGAAAAGTAGTTTTTAGTGTTAGTAATTAATCAGCTACTACTGGTGTAGCTATCAAGATTGTCTTTTATGAGGGGAATTTTAAATCCTATGTAGTTTTATTTAGACTTATTTTTTGACGAAATTCAATCTATTTCAGGTAAGACGTATAGCAACACACATTTACATTAGAGCTATTGTGAGGTATTTTGAGGGAATTGGGTAAATTCCACCTGCGGAGTTCGGTTATACCACTCCCACGAATAGACAAAAGACTATAAGCTAGAAATCATGTAGTGCGGTGTATACTTTAATTATACTTTAACTATAGTTCAAATAATCGTCTTATAGTCAATCAAAGGGTGAAAACCTGTGTACCAATGGATTTTACCAAGTTTGGCAGAAATTCTGGCCCAAAGCCAATCCCACACAGTTCCATGTTCATCTGAAAAAGCAGAACAACAATGGCGTGTCGGTCTTGCTGCTGCAGAACATCTCCTCCTAACCACTCTAACACCTACAACACTCCATTATACTACTCCAGGTTTAGTTTTGACTGCACCAACTCCTCTGTTCGGTCAACCTAATCTGACCCAAAACCTACAGACAGTCACCTTTGCGACTAAACCTTTTAACCCTTTGGCATTAATGCCATTTGATGTACCACCAAAAGTGTTAGCAGACCAAGGTAATTTGCTCTTTGATCAAGATACTACTATTAGAAACAATACTTACTATTCTCATCTGTATAATAACAATAATAGCATTCTCCCTGGGGATTCTATTTTAACTTTATTAGCCCCCGATCCCCTGGGAAATGAACAGTTTTGCCTAGTATTTACAGAAAAGTTTACACTGGCTTTAGTATTATCAGCTCCCACTGGTAGTAAAAAAGAGTTTTTATTTTCCTTTGAGCCGAATGTGGTTAAACAAGCTTGGCAAGCATTAGGAACAAGACTAGTTTTGACTAATCCAGAATTGTTTTCCCAATTAGATGCTAGGGTTGAGAATTACCCCCTAACTGCACCAAACTATCAAACCATTATTCAATTTAGTCAATTTCTGCTTGCTGAATTACCAGAATCAACTGACAGGTCCACCCATTCTTTTCCCATCTTTTCCTTTCCCCAGGATCCCGTTTTGTCATCTGCAAAACCTCCTTCCCGTTCTGATGTGGAACTACTGCAGGCATTTTCCCATGAGGTGCGCACACCTTTGGCAACTATTCGTACTATGACACGACTGTTATTAAAGCGACAGGATCTACCCGGAGCTGTTGTTAAACGGTTGGAAGTTATTGATCACGAATGTACCGAGCAGATTGACCGTATGGAGTTGTTATTTAAGGCCGCAGAGTTAGAAACTTCTGAAACTTCAAGTTCCCAAACCACCCAAATTGGTTCCCAGCTCACACCAATGTCCTTAAATCAGATCCTAGAACAAATTATTCCCCGTTGGCAACAAGCAGCAACTCGACGTAATTTGACTTTAGATGTAGCTTTACCTCAACAATTACCAACTGTAGTTAGCAATCCCGCTATGCTAGATCGTGTACTAACCGGTTTAATGGAGAGTTTTACCCGCAGTTTACCCCCTGGTAGTTCTATTCAAGTTCAAGTTATTCCTGCAGGTCACCAACTTAAATTACAGTTATTACCTCGGTTGGGTTGTCATAATTCTACTAAAGATGTTCACATACCCATTCGTAAAGCGCTTGGTCAATTGTTAATCTTTCAACCGGAGACTGGTACTATTAGTTTAAATGTTGCTGCGACCAAACACCTATTTCAGTCTATAGGTGGCAAGTTGATTGTGCGGCAAAATTCCCAATATGGTGAGGTAATGACAATATTTTTACCTTTGGAAATTGATCATAAACACCTCTACTAATTAACAACTTTTAATTGGTTAATTGGTGGTCAATTGGCAGACCCATTGCTAAAAGTGCAGTTCCGTAAGCTGCTTCCGTGTGGGTGGATGGTGTGACATTTGTTTTTAAAAACCTCTTTCTCATAGTAGTCCACGTGGAATTAACTGCTCCACCACCAGCAGTATAAACATGAATTAGTTTATCTGCACCCAGCTGTTCTAATAGATTGTATCCCTTCTGTTCTATTCTTGCCATACCTTGTAACAACCCATGTAAAAATTCCCTTGGATCTTCAGGTCTGGGATCCAGTCGCGGTGCGAGCATTGGATCGTTCACAGGAAAGCGATCGCCCGGTTGTAGCAAAGGATAATAATCTAACTGACTAGATGCACAGCCATCTATTTCCTGACTTAGACTAACCAATTCTTGATCAGTGAAAAACTTTTTTAATACTGCTCCTCCAGTATTAGAAGCTCCCCCTGCTAACCACAAATTTCCCAACCGGTGACTATAAATTCCATATCGTGCATCTTCTATTCGGGTGCGACTTAAAAGTTTCAAAACCAAGGTCGATCCCAGGGAAGTAACTGCTTCCCCTGGTAATTTAGCTCCACTAGCTAGGAATGCTGCAATACTATCCGTTGTTCCTGCACATACCCAACAATCACGTCTGAGTCCAAATTGGTCTGCTACCCCAGGAATTAGTTCGCCAATTCTTTCTCCCGGGGTGAGAACCTTTGGTAATTTAATGGGAATTTTCAGATCCTCTAACCATTTCGGATATTGTAATTCCTTGACGTCATAACCTAACTTTAGTGCATTGTGATAATCACTAAAACCCAGTTTACCATGTAAAAGAAAACCCAACCAGTCTGCTTGATGTAGAAGATATCTAGCTTGAGAAAAATTAGGTAACTGCTGCATCCATAATAATTTAGCCAAGGTAGAGGTGGCACTGATAACAGTATGGTTGGGGGGAGCTACCTCAGCTAAACGCTTAATAAAGACTGACCCCCTTCCGTCCTTGTATAATAGGGGTGGGCACACGGGTTCACCAATAGCATTTGTCAGCAAAACAGTAGAAGAAGTGCCATTAATGGCAATTCCCCTGATTTGTCGACGGAGGTCCTGGGAAATTGCCCCTAAAAGCTCCCATAAAGTCGCTCGCCATACCACCGCATCACCCCGATCAGGATGGCAAAGAAGACGAATTTCTCCCCTAATAGTGGAATCTTCATCGATTACTATGCCCCGGGCACCGGAAGTACCAAAATCAATACCTAAATACAATGTCATTTTGGTTCATGTTGCGTCTTGTAAAAATATGTGTCTCAATTGTGGTAAAACCGTAAAATAGCTGGGAGATGTCAATTCATCCTGTTTTTTGGAGGGTTACCACCATGTCTATCTCAGATACTCAAGTTTACATTGCCTTGGCCGTAGCTTTAATTCCAGGTATTTTGGCTTGGCGTTTAGCTACCGAACTTTACAAGTAATACCAGTGCACCGGTTTATAACCGTTCAAACAATTTGTATAAAATTGTGAGTCTGTAGCGGGTCAACCGCTACAAGGCTAAATGGCAACCCCTTTATTCCTTTTGGTTATGTTTCGATTTTAACGCAATTGCAGCCATTAAACCAAACCAATGTGTCCTCAATTGGAAAATCTGGAAAATTTCAAGTTTGACTTAATAACTACTAATCAAACAGGAGAGATAATTAGTAGAACCGACGGTAGTGCTAGGTACTTCTTAGAAGAAATAGGCCCTATAAGACTGAAAATGGTGGAAATCCCAGGGGGAGTATTTACCATGGGTTCTCCAGAAAATGAGGAGGGGAGGTATAATTACGAGAGTCCCCAACATCAAGTAACAGTACCCCCATTTTTCATGGGTAAATATCAAATAACACAAGAGCAGTATCAGGTTCTAATGGGAGAAAATCCCTCTCGATTCCCAGGTAGAAAACGCCCGGTGGAAAGAGTAACCTGGATTGAAGCTGGGAAGTTCTGTGAGCAATTAAGTAAAAAAACAGGAAAAAACTATACCTTGCCCAGTGAAGCTCAATGGGAATACGCCTGTAGAGCTGGTACTATCACTCCATTTCATTTTGGTGGAAGTATTAATACGGATTTAGCCAACTACAATGGCAACTACACCCAGGGTTCAGTGACCAAGGGAGAATGGCGACAACAAACCACAGAAGTGGGAATATTTCCGCCCAATGCCTTTGGTTTGTATGATATGCACGGTAATGTGTGTGAGTGGTGTTTAGATACATGGCATCGAAACTATCAGGGCGCGCCAAATGATGGTAGTCCCTGGATTGATGAGAGTAGCCAATATAAAGTGATACGTGGTGGTTCCTGGATTAATTTAAATAGGATCTGTCGTTGTGCTTCTCGTGACTTCAACTTCGACTACTATAACGACCACTATGGTTTTCGGGTAGTCTGTAACGTGTAATTATGGTAACTAAAACGATATCCTTTACCATAGACGGTGTGAATTAATGTAGACTCTCCACCTAACTCAATCTTACGTCGCAACAGACGAATTAACGCAGCAATGACGTTACTCTCTGGTGGTTTTTCCCCTTTCCATAAGTGTTGCATAATTTGACCATGAGTTAGTAATTGTTCTGGATTTTCCATAAAATATTTTAGGAGTTGACTTTCTTTTTCTGATAGCTCTATTATTCTCCCCTGACGATGGGCGACCTGATTTTCCATATCTAGTTCTAAGTCCCCCACTGCTAACTTTCCCGTTATGGTATAACTATCAACACTGGAACGACGCAACAGGGCACGAACCCTGGCCAGTAACTCCCTTAGCTCAAATGGTTTAACTAGATAATCATCTCCACCCGCATCTAAACCCTGAACTCGGTCATCTAAGGTGTCCTTAGCGGTGAGGAATAAAACGGGGATATTTTTGCCCTGACGACGCAATTCCTGGCAAATTTCCAACCCGGTTTTTTCCGGTAACATCCAATCTAAAATCAATAAATCATAGGTTCTTGTTTGTGCTAGTTCACTACCGCTTTTGCCATTATATGTTATGTCCACTATATATCCTTCGCGGGTCAAGATCCGCCCTAGAGGATCCGTCAGTTCCACTTCATCATCAACTAATAAAATTTTCATGCTCCTAGTGAGATAATAAACCCCAAAGACAAACATATCAAAAAAAATAATGCTGACTGTTGCACTACCAAAAGGGGAATTACTTAAAAATAGCATTCAACTAATGCAATCTGCTGGTTTGGATTTTAGTGCCTTCCTAGATGCTGGAAACCGTCAATTGCAAATTTATGATGCTAGTGGAAAAGCTAAGGGACTGTTAGTCAGAGCGCAGGATGTACCTGTATATGTTGAATATGGTCAAGCACAACTGGGTATTGTCGGTTATGATGTGCTAAAAGAAAAAAAACCACAAGTAGGACAATTAGTTGACCTAAAGTTTGGGTATTGTCGAATGTCCGTGGCGGTAAAGTCTACCAGTTCTTATAAATCACCCCTAGACCTACCTGCTCACGGTCGTGTAGCTTCTAAATATGTTAACTGCGCTCGGGAGTATTTTGAAAGTTTGGACTTACCAGTGGAAATAGTACCTTTATATGGTTCAGTGGAACTAGGACCAATTACGGGGATGTCGGAAGCGATTGTGGATATTGTTTCCACCGGAAAGACTCTCCGGGAAAACGGACTGGTAGAAATTGCCACCTTGTATGAAAGTACTGCTCGATTAATTGTTCATCCCTTGAGCTATCGTTTAGATTTGGGAGGGATATATAATTTGGCGCAAAGTGTCAAATCGTCAGTTAATTCCTGATGTGTCTTTTCTATTCTCGACAATTATCACATGTTCCATGAACCGTAACCTGGTAAGTCTTTCCCCGCAGACCAGGACGGAGATTTTTTAGTTCTATACATTCAAAGGTGTCCCAAGGTATATCTTCAATTCCTCCACAACGCTGACAGCAAAAATGATGATGGGGTTGTATATTCGCATCATAGCGAGATACCCCCTCCTGTAGGAGCACCTCCCTAACTAGTCCCACTTCCCTTAGAGCTTGTAAAGAGCTATATATGGTCGCTTGGGATGAAACTGGAAAGTCTTTATTCAGATCCGTCAAGATTTGATCTACTGTGGGATGATCGGTACGAGATAACAAATTTGCATACACTGCAAAGCGCTGGGGAGTCACCCTCAATCCCTTAGATTTTAAGGTTTTAATAATTGCGTTTGCTTGCTCCTGCATGATCCTAATCTTATTGATGAAAATTTTTACATTAGGCCTAGTTTAGCATATCCCAAAACTAATGCCATTTACTATTTAATAAAAAAAATAAGTATTTATTACTATTGACTTTTTATTAAATCAGAATTATTCTGAGATAAGAATAGACATAAACACAAATTTATCAATTAAACGAAGAGGTTAACATGGCTGTAATTCAAACCGTTCCTGACGTTGTTTTCAAAACCCGGGTTCGTGACGAGCTGATAGGTGGTCCTAATCCTTTCCGTTGGCAAGATAGGACTACACAGCAGTTGTTTGCTGGTAAGCGTGTAGTTGTGTTCTCATTACCAGGAGCTTTTACTCCCACTTGTTCTACTTCCCATTTACCACGCTATGAAGAGCTGTATGACGAGTTCAAGAGTTTGGGTGTAGATGAAGTAATTTGTGTGTCTGTGAATGATGCTTTTGTTATGTACCAGTGGGGTAAACAGCAGGGAGCGCAGAAAGTGTTTTTGTTACCAGATGGTAATGGAGAATTTACCCGTAAAATGGGTATGTTAGTGGACAAGTCCAACCTAGGTTTTGGGATGAGGTCTTGGCGTTATTCCATGGTAGTGAATAACTGTCAGATAGAAAAGATATTTGTTGAACCTGGTTACGAAGATAATTGTCCTACTGATCCCTTTGAAGTTTCCGATGCAGACACCATGCTAAAATACCTGCAAAGCGTAAAATAGTGAAATAAAATGTGGGAAGGAATGATTCCTTCTCACCCACTGGTATGGTTCACTAATTAAACTAATTAAACCGATAGTAATTAAGAAATTATAAAGATGAATTACGATTTTGACTTATTTGTAATTGGTGCAGGTTCTGGTGGTATTGCTACAGCTAGAAGAGCAGCAGAATATGGAGCAAAGGTAGGAATTGCTGAGTTTGATAGATTAGGTGGAACCTGTGTAAATCGTGGTTGTGTGCCCAAGAAACTGATGGTTTATGCTTCCCATTTTCCGGGATTGTTTTCCGATGCTGTAGGTTATGGGTGGGGTAGTGTGACCAGTTCCCTAGATTGGGAAAAGATGATTAACGCAGTCAATAACGAGGTAAACCGTTTGAATGGGATTTATCAGAGAATGTTAGATAATTCCCAAGTGGAGGTTATACAGGGGTATGGCAAACTTGTTGACACCCATACCATTACAGTTGGTGAACGCCAAATCACAGCAGACAAAATACTAATTGCAGTAGGCGGCTATCCAACTAAACCGAATATCCCCGGAATTGAACATGCCATTGTATCTGACGACATGTTCCACCTGAAAACCCAACCGCAAAAAATGGTGATTTTGGGTGGTGGTTATATTGGGAGCGAGTTTGCCTGTATTATGAATGGATTGGGCACAGAAGTCACCCAAATTATTCGTGGTGATATGATTTTACGTGGTTTTGACCATAATTTACGAAGTGAAATTCAACAGGGTATGAGTGATCACGGTATTAATATTATTAATCATGCTCAGGTAAGTGCTATAGAAAAAGAAGGCGAAATATTCCAAGTTAAATTCCGTCAGGATGGACAAGAAGAAGACACAGTAATTGTTGATGCGGTAAGTTTAGCAGCTTTAGGTCGCAAACCAAAAACTGAAAATTTGGGATTGGAAAACACCAAAATCCAATTAGACCAGGGGGCGATCGTGGTAGATGAGTATAGTCGCACAGAAGAGGAGAATATTTATGCTGTAGGTGACTGTACCAACAAAATTAACTTAACCCCGGTAGCGATAAATGAAGGTAGGGCATTTGCTGATACTGTCTTCGGAGGTAAGTCTCGCACCATGAGTTATGAAAATGTGCCTACAGCTATTTTTACCACACCAGAAGCAGCTACAGTGGGACTAACAGAAGAACAAGCACGGGAGAAATATGGTGACGCGGTGAAAGTTTATCGCAGTCGTTTTCGTCCCATGTACTATACCCTAGCAGGGAAAGAAGAAAAAACCATGATGAAATTAGTGGTGGAGCAAACCAGTGATTTAGTCCTGGGGGCTCACATGGTGGGAAATAATGCAGCAGAAATTATTCAAGGAATTGCAATTGCTATTAAAATGGGAGCAACTAAAGCCAACTTTGATGCTACCGTAGGGATTCATCCAAGTTCAGCTGAAGAATTTGTCACCATGCGATAATCAACGCGACAATCACTAAGATGATAATCTACCCATTTCAGAAAAAATCCGACAAAAAGCCCCGCAAACCAGACTACCGCCAAAATCAAAATGACTGGCGGTTATTTTTGCGTTTAGTTCCCTATGGTCGTAACAGTAAATATCTACTTGCATTATCGCTACTTTTGCTTGTACCGATTGCGATCGCCAATTCCATACAACCATTACTAATTGGACAAGCAATATCATTAATTCGTCAAGAACCGGGGACTTACAAATTTCTGACCAGTCGCAGTTTATGGGAAGGACTAGGAATCATACAAGCACTACTACTAGCAACAATGGTAGTGAGACTATCCTTGGTAGGGGTTCAGAGTTATTTAGTCCAAAAAGTGGGGCAGAGAATTACTGCTGCAATTCGTCAAGACTTATTTAGTCATGTAACATCTCTATCCTTGAGGTTTTTTGAATCTACCCCGGTAGGAAAATTGGTTACTAGATTGGTTAGTGACGTAGAAAGTTTAGGAGATGTATTTGCCACAGGTGCTATTGGTATTATTTCTGATATATTTTCGATGTTAGTGATTACCATTTTAATGTTCACAATTCAGTGGCAACTTGCCTGTTTACTAATATTGATTTTAGTGCCAATTTCCTGGTTAATTATCTACTTTCAGAAAGAATATCGTCAAGCAAATTATAAATCGAGAGAGGAGCTATCAAAGATAAATTCTCAACTGCAAGAAAATATTGCTGGTATTAACGTAGTGCAGTTATTCCGACGACAGAAATTAAATGCGGAATTATTTCGTGCCACCAACACAAAATATGTTGAACAAGTTGACACTACCATCTGGTATGATTCAGCGGTTTCCGCCACATTAGAATGGGTTAGCTTAATTGCTATAGCGGGTGTTTTATGGGTTGGAGGTTATTTATTATTGGGGCGAAGCATAACCTTTGGTATTTTATCAGCATTTATACTGTATGCTCAACAGCTATTTGACCCCTTACGAAACTTTGCTGAGAAATTCACAATTATTCAGGGTGGATTTACTGCTATTGAAAGAGTTAGTAACATTTTAGATGAACCCATAGAAATTAAAGACCAGGTCAGTCCTAAATTTTCACTATTGGAGAATCAGGGTAACTATATAGGTGAGACCATTAAGAACTTAGAAGAACAGAACTTTATCACCCCTTCAGCATTAGGAGAAATTCGCTTTGAGAACGTGTGGTTTGCGTACAAAGATGATGATTATGTACTCAAAAATTTAGATTTTGTCATTCACCCTGGAGAGAAAATAGCCTTAGTGGGTCCTACTGGAGCGGGTAAAAGTTCAATCATTCGTCTTTTGTGTAGACTTTATGAACCCACAAAAGGACGTATTCTAATTGATGGTATAGATATTCAGGAGATACCACAAATTGAGCTAAGACGTTACATGGCAGTAATTTTGCAGGAAGTCTTTTTGTTTGCTGGTGACGTAAAAAGTAATATTAGTTTAGGAGATAACTACACATCAGAAGAGATTGAGAGCGCTGCAGAAAAAACCAATGTTGCCAGTTTCATTCAAGAGTTACCTCAAGGTTATAATACGGAATTAAGAGAGAGAGGCACAAATATTTCAGGGGGACAAAAACAACTATTAGCATTTGCGAGAGCAGCCATTCGTAATCCACAAATTTTGATTTTAGATGAAGCAACTGCCAACTTAGATGTGGGAACTGAAGCACTAATTCAACAAGCGTTAAATCAGTTGTTAACTGCAAGGACAGCTATAATAATTGCCCACCGGTTGTCAACTATTAGAAATGTGGATAGAATTTTTGTTTTAAAAAGAGGTGAATTAATTGAACAGGGAAGTCATCAGGAACTAATCAATCAAGGGGGACTTTATGCAACTTTACATAATTTACAAATGTTAGGCAGTTAAGTGGGTGGGTGGAATTAAATATAAGATGAACCTAGGTTGGGTTGAAGTATGAAACCCAACGCCCCCATGGGTTAACCCATCCTACAAATAATTGTGCCTCCTTACTTAGAGTTAGAGCAAGAGGATAGGGGGATAATTAATATATATTATGTATTATATGAGGTGTATTCACATACCTATTGCTAGACTACAGTACAATCTGAAAGGTTAATCCATTAGTTTTTAAAAAATCATGGGTGAAATGATCAACAAGATTCGTATCACTAAGTTCTAAATTATAAAAATCAACAAAATCATGATAGAAATAGGGACCTGCGTGCCAAGTTCCTACTTCTAGTTTGATAAAACAGTTACCGGGAATGTGAAAGACCACTAACTTATCTAAAATGGGTTCCCTATTATTATTCTCTGGTGGACAAACTGCCATAAACCAATCCTTCCCTTCCAGAGAACCTAGACACTGAGTACATTCAACATGACGAGTTATCTTATGAAATCGTGTTCCTTGTTTTTTTAAGCGCATAATATAGAAGCGTGTAATACCATTCTCTAAACTTAGTTGAGCATCTGTATAGTCAAAAATTTTATCGTCTTTACAAGGAAAGATCACCTGTCCATAAGGTTGGAAACTTTCTGGAGTGATAAATTGTGCCATTAACTCCCGCAATTTTACAGCTGTGTTCACGAAATACTCCCTAGATACAAATTTAGTCAAAAATATTATAGCCCTAGTCACCTGCTTCAAGGGTGGATCATTTGTGGGGTCATACACCTCCCCCCATATTTATGAGCTTGAGTTAATAATGAATTAATGATCAATTAATGCCCAGTTAATACAAGGTTAATACAAAACCAATATATAGCCCTCCCCCCTTGCAGATAAAACTAATACTAGGTTAATACTCAAATATTGAGTCGATTGCTATTACAACAAAAATTGTCAAAAGTTTGTATCATAACCTACTAAAATGATGGAATCAGAATTTTAAGTTAAAAACTCGGGATACAATTCCTGTTAATTATGCGTTTAGAGCAGTTGCAAGCCTTTTTAGCGATCGCCCAAACAGGTAGTTTCCAACAAGCTGCCAAAAAATGTGGGGTCACCCAATCTACGATCAGTAGGCAAATTCAGGGTTTAGAGGCAGATTTAGGTGTAGAGTTGTTTCATAGAAACACTCATGCTAAGTTAACATTAGGTGGTGAAAGGTTACTACCGCGTGTGAGAAAAATTTGCCAAGAGTGGGAATTTGCAACCCAGGAACTAACAGATTTAATCAGCGGAAAACAGCCAGAATTATGTGTTGCAGCAATCCACTCTATTTGTAGTTCCTATTTACCGGAGGTGTTACAAATGTTTTGTCACAACTATCCTCAAGTACAACTAAGGGTGACCTCATTAGGTAGCGATCGCTCCTTAAAAGTATTGAAAGATGGGTTAGTAGATTTAGCAATTGTCATGTACAATAAGTTTCTAATTACCGGTAAGGAAATGGTGGTAAAAAACCTGTATGAGGAGCCAATAGAAGTATTAGTAGGAGTCAATCATCCCTTAGCGGAACTCACGTCTGTACCGTGGAGGGAACTAGTTAAATATCCCCAGGTGGTATTTAAGGATGGTTATGGAATGCAGCGACTAATTCAAGAGAAATTTGAGCAGCTAGGAGCAGTATTAAAAGCAGCATTAGAGGTGAATACTTTAGATGCTTTTCGGGGTGTAGTCAGACAGGGAGAACTAATAGCTTTATTACCCCATTCAGCGTTAATTGAAGCCAGGTTTGACCCTAATCTCGTAGTACGCCCTCTCAACAATAATGAGGATAAAGATCATGACCTAGGAGGGGATTCTACTTTCACTCGTCGAGTGGTGATGGTAACTACCCAAGATCGGTTAAAAATACCCCCCATACAACATTTTTGGCAATTAGTAGCTGACCATATCCCCCCCCGGTAAAAGCATTCTTGATTCCCGATTAACCATTAACAATTTCTTATGTCTCATATATTTAGAGAATTTATCCGCAAAATTGGTAGCGGAAACCACACTTCAGAAAATCTCACTCGTCAAGAAGCTTATACAGCTATGAAGATGATGTTATTAGCTGAACCCACACCCGCACAAATAGGCGCATTTTTAATTGCGCATCGGATTAAACGCCCTACGGGTGAAGAATTGGCAGGTATGTTAGATGCTTATGATGAACTGGGTCCCAAATTGGCACTAACTAACTATGATGAAAATCCCATAGTTTTTGGCATACCCTATGATGGTAGAATCCGCACAGCTCCAGTTAATATCATTACCACTTTATTGTTGACAGCAGCGGGTAAACCTGTAATCATGCACGGAGGCGATCGCTATCCCACAAAATATGGTTTACCCCTGGTCGAAATTTGGCAAAACTTAGGAATCAATTGGGCTAAGGTATGCTTAGAAAAAACTCAAAAAATATTTAACACAACCGGTATTGGTTTTATACATACAACCAGTCATTTTAGCTTAACTCAAAGCCTTTGGGAATATAGAGAACAACTTGGTAAACGTCCACCACTAGCAACAATGGAATTAATTTGGTGTCCTTATGTAGGTAATGCCCATATTATTGCTGGCTTTGTTCATCCTCCCACAGAAGGTATGTTGCAAGCAGCTTTAGAGATGAGAGGAGTGAAACAATATACCTTTATTAAAGGTTTGGAAGGTAGTACAGATTTACCAAAGGATCGGACTGCAATTATTGGCACATCCTGCTTTGAGCTCCAAGAGTTAAAAAGACTGAATTTGGCATCCCGCGACTATGAATTCAGCAGTAAGAATGTACCCTTATATAGTACAGAGCAGTTAATGACAGACATCAAATCTATTCTGATAGGAGAAAGTAATGACTTGATGGAGACAGCTATTTGGAACGGAGCTTTTTACTTATGGCACAGTGGTGTTAGTCCAGACATGTCAGCAGGAATAGATAAAGCTAGAGAATTACTCCATAGTGGTCTAGTAGCTGCTAAACTACACCAGTTACTCCAAATCCTCTAATATAGAGATCATCATAGTTTCCCACCTCTAGGATTTGATTCCTCTCGTTGACAATTACCACCCTAGGAGAATACCCTTTCAACTCTTCTGCAGTAAATTGCCCATAGGTCATTATAATTAGGCGATCGCCCGTTACACCCAATCTAGCTGCTGCTCCATTTAACTCAATGATTCCCGAGTTAGCTGGTGCTGGAATCGTATAAGTAATGAGGCGCTTTCCATTGTTCTTATTCACCACTTGTACCTGCTCGTATGGTAGAATACCAGCCTCGTGTAAAAGAACTAGGTCAACACTGATACTACCCACATAATTAACATTTGCACCGGTTAGGGTACAGTTGTGAAGTTTGGCTAAAAGTAGAGTACGCTGCATTTCTTTAAAAGTTGTTTGCCAACATATACAACATATCAAAATATATAGGGGGAGGTGGGCAAAAAACGAAAAAAGTGCCAGATTGGGACTGAAGTAGTGCACACAAGCATTCTTTTGTTTTTCACATCCACCGAAGAACCTGTTGTTGCGTCCCTACTTAGCAGCAGCGACACACTTTTGCACTAAAGGTGCAACCTTATCCGCATCATGCCAACCGAGAATTTGTGTTACCTTCTTCTCCAAATTTTTATAACTACGGAAAAACTCAGCAATTTCTTCCAACCTATGGGGAGGGATATCCTTCAGCGAGTTTACATGGGCGTAGCGAGGATCCTTAACAGGAACACAAAGGATTTTTTCATCCCGTTCACCACCATCAATCATTTCCAGAAAACCAATAGGTCTAGCTGGAATAACACAACCAGGGAAAGTTGGTTCATCCATGATCACCATTCCATCTAGGGGATCTCCATCCTCAGCTAGGGTGTTAGGAATAAAACCATAGTCATAAGGGTATTTGACGGAAGAATAAAGCACCCGGTCCAAGGCGAAAGCATTTAATTCCTTATCAAATTCGTATTTATTCTGACTCCCACCAGCAATTTCAATCAGCACATTAATCACACCTGGTTTAGGTTGAGCAGGAATAAGAGATAAATCCACAACAAAACTCCCGTACTAACAGTTAATTTATTTAGAACCCGGAGGTTCTCTTGCTAGATTTTAGGATAATTGTGCTATGTTCACATCCTTTTTGAGAAATCTGATTTTATATCTGGTTAGTTCATGGCTATGGTTTATCTGTTGTCAAATTGTAGATTACCGGTTGTGGTGGATTCTGAACTTCCGCTGAGGAATAATGGGAGATGATTAGTACAGGCATAATTAGGGTTAAAAGAGCAATTACCGTTCCCACAATATCTGCTACACGTTGGGAGTATGTGTTAGACAGGTTAGTAGACGGGCCATTTGAATCCATAAAAAGTTTGGTTTGGGTTTTCCCTAGTGGTTCCACTCTTCTTGTTTAAAAGAGAGTTTCCCTTCCATTCTAGCTACTTTTCTTGGTTTGGGTCAGTGGTTTTAAAAAACTTAATTCTCCACTTTACTTTTAAGAAAGTGTGGAACCTATTAATCATCTATCAGAGTTGACTAAGTAGGGAGGCGCAATTATTTGCAGGACGGGTTAGCGGTAACCCATGGGGGTGTTGGGTTGAGGAACGAAACCCAACCTACGTTAATCTTATATTTAATTCCACTCACCCACTTAGAAGTAAAGCTTATTGAGGAACACATTTGGAATTAAATCCGTAGACTTCCGGCCAGTTTTCCACTGTGCCCTTGCCAATTCTCACAATTCTAGCGTCACCATTTTCGAATCTTAAGCGAATCCGTATTTCTCTTGGTTGTGCACTTCTGAGGAAGTTGGCAGTGCCCTGATCTACTGCAAAAAGAGTAGTAGCCATGTACCAATTGCTAGATATTTGCTTGTTGGAGTTTTCTGCTGGTTGATTGTTTCCACCAAAGAAAATTCTACCTATAAGGTTATTCACACTAGTTCCCTGTGCTTGGGTATAGGTATAAGGAACCTTAAATCCTCTCACTTGGGTGCTGGGGTTCCGTTCCAGTTCTATAATTTGATTATTAACTCCTATCTCTAGGGTTTTGGGGACTAATTGCTGTAATTCCGCTTGACCATCATTGGGTGATTTTTGCACCACCACTTGTAAAAAACATCCATCTACATTGCTTCCCCAAAGGGAAACAATCACAAACCTACCTGGAAAAGGCTGAGAAAATGGTCCGGACAAACCACTCTCTGGTTCTCCGTGTCGGTCTATAACAACCTTCCCTGAAATAATATCAACCAAAGAGTCCTTAATGTTGGCTACTTGACTAAAGGGGAAACCACCTGCACCCCAGGGTATTCCCTTGGCTACATTTAAACTATCCTGATCTATTACAGGTTGGGATTGGGCGATCGCCTGTTGCTGATTGGTATAGAAACAACCTAAAACGAGCATTACTGATGAAATAGTACTTAAATAACTCTTCCACATAGTATTCTCCTCCTGTATAATCTTAAATTTTGCAAATCTAACAAACAGTACCCGGGCAAACTGCTGGTCCGCTAGGCGCTTTGTATCTAGTGGGTCTTCTGGGAGAATCACCGGGAGCTACTGGTGGAGGAGGGGGAAGTACCGGTTGTACAGTACTGGTGGGAGGTTGTTGTCCCGTCAACGAGAAAAAGGTATTAATGGGAATACCCGCATTAAACCCTGTCTTTCCTCCAGAAGATGCTCCTGTTTCCCTTTGTCCGATTATTTCCCTAATTCTTGGGCGTTTACGACCCCGGGTTTCTGATTCACCACTATCCTGATCAGTATCTGCTAATCCGTGAATACCAATAACTCTACCAGAACCATCAAACACTGGTCCGCCACTATTACCAATATAAGTAACAGCGCTGTATACCAAACTATAACCCATTTGTCCCTTGGGGTTCAAAGTAGCTAATTTACCGGGCGTAATAGTGAAAGTCCTATTTTTACCTTTGTTGCCAAAAATGGCAGGAAATCCAGCCACAGTCACATCAGCAGCTAGTTTCACCTGACTGGAGTTTCCCAGAACAGCTACGGCATAATTTTCCCCTGATTCAAAAGTTACTGTTGCTAAATCTGGATCACTTGGTGATTTCTGTAATACCTGGCGGTCTTTAATTGCATATTCCTTACCCGTATTAGTCTGGATAGTATACTTAAAACCCGTTTCGCATGCTACCTTTTTTCTCGCCAGTGCGATTTCATCACGATCACAGACAACGTGATTCGCAGTTAATACGGTGTAAATTCTACCAGACTTGTTAATAATTACACCTGAACCTCCATCCGCTTCTTGCCCCTTTTCATTATCAAAGATATTGATTTTAACAGTAGTTTTTTCCGCTATATCGTATACCCCTTCTGCTGCCAAGGACACCTGTACCCCAGTAGCTATAACAACTAAAAGAGTAAATCCTGACACCATGTGATTTTTCACTAGTATTTGATTAAGTAAACCCCTATTCATGGCTAGTTAGAACCTTAACTCTACCTAGGTTAAATTATATAACTTACAGATAAGATTTGTCACCTACTTTATCTTTTTTAATCTTTGTTTCCCTGGTACTTCACATTTCCATAAGTCCCCACTCCCACCCCTTTGGCTTTTAACCTCGACTGTAAGCACCCATTGGTTCCTTGATAAACCGGATATAAAGATGTTTGAAAGTTGACTTAATTACACGGGGCATAGCAAAATCAATGGGCATTAAATTATCAGGTAATCGCCAGTCCTCTATTTGTAACAAATCCGGAGATAAATGGGGAAATTCTATGTCCGTCAATTCAGGACAAATACCCAAATTTTGGGCAGCTACCATGGTAGGTACTTGCATGGGATTAACTTTAAGTATTTCTAATACTGCTCGGTCTAGGGCAAACACATTCTCTGATGCACCTAAAACACCTAGCTCACGGGGTTCACCACCACTAGGTCCATTACCTTCATGACCAATAATCCCATCCAAAATAGTCAAACTAGGATTAATTGTTCTAGCAGTTTCTACCAACATTTCTCCGAATTTTTTGGCATCTTTACCTGCTTCCATGTGCCACCAAGCTTTCATCTTTCCTGGGACACAACCAAACAGATTTTTGACTCCCATAGTGACTGTTAATTGCATGTGGGATTTCACTTTTGGTAAATTAATAATCACATCTGCTTCCATAGCTTCCTTCGACAAGAGCAGATGATTAAATTCATAGCTTTTTCCGGAACCCTCAGGACAGGTATAACGTTGACCACGAAATTCCACAATGGGAATGTTCAACTCCTCTAAAAGTGGCAGCAATCCATTGGCCGTGGCCACACCCTTGGCAGTACCAAAAGCTGGACTGTCTCCTAGAAAAGGTTTGCCACCAGATTCTATCACTTGCTGCGCAACAGCGCGAATCAGTTCTGGACGGGTAGTACATTCCTTGGTGGGTCGGGCACCTGTTAATAAATTGGGTTTCAATAGTACCCGGTTTCCAGGTTTAACAAAAGCTCCTATTCCCCCCAGGGGATCTAATAGGGTGGTTAGGGATTCTTTTAAAGCATCCTGTTGGTAGGATGTGGCTCTAATTAAACTAACTTGTGGTTTTGTTGTCAGCATAAGTTAAGGAGTGGTTAATTGATTCTAGTTAAGTGGGTGGGTGGAATTAAATATAAGATAAACGTAGGTTCCCCTCATGGGTTACCCTACCCCCGAAAAATTAGCACAGTGGAACAATAGTACTCATTTGTTCCAAATCTAAAACCAAGGCCAGTTGTTCTTCGGTCATTAGTCCCCTTTCCAAAACAATTTGTCTTAGAGATTTCCCCGTTTCTAAGGACTCCTTGGCTACAGCAGCAGCATTTAAATAACCAATATGAGTATTTAATGCTGTAACTAAAGCTAAACTTCCCTCAGCATAACCTAAACATCTTTCTCTGTTGGCAATAATACCCTGAATACAATTATCTGTCAAAGCTCTAATTGTATTACCTAATATCTCAATACTATGAATCAAGTTATAGGCTATAAGCGGCATCATCACATTTAATTCTAATTGTCCCGCTTGAGCAGCAAGAGCGATCGCCTGGTCATATCCCATAACCTGAAAACAAACCATAGATGTCATTTCTGCCATAACTGGATTATACTTACCTGGCATAATAGAAGACCCTGGTTGTACGGGTGGTAATTGAATCTCTTTAAATCCGGTTTTGGGTCCAGAATCCATCAAGCGTAAATCATGGGAAATTTTCACCATATCCTGTGCCAGATTGCGCACTGCACCAGAAGTATTAACAAATGCTCCCATACTTTGCATAACAGCCATTAAATGGGGCGCTGGTTCCAGGGGAATTTCTAATAATTGGGAAAGCACTTCCACTACCCTTTTGCGGTATTCGGGGTGAGTGTTCATTCCCGTACCAGCTGCACTTCCCCCTAAACCCAAGACCATCAAATCCCCAGAAGCAGTGTATATGCGATTTTGATGTTCACTAAGAATATGGGACCAAGCTCGAAAATTCTCCCCTAACCGCACTGGAACCGCGTCCTGAAGGTGGGTTCTTCCCGATTTAACAATGTGTTGAAATTCCACCGCTTTTGCTTCTAGGGTGGCAATTGCCTTTTCTAATACGGGATGCAGGGTTTGGGTTAGGGCCAATAAACCACCTAGTCTAATAGCTGTAGGAATGACATCATTGGTAGACTGACCATAGTTAACATGATCGTTAGGACTAACCCGCTGGTAATTTCCTTTCTCATCCCCCAAAATTTCTAGGGCTCGATTGGCTAGAACTTCGTTGATGTTCATGTGGTGGGATGTACCTGCTCCTGCTTGGTAAACATCTACCACAAACTGATCCCGTAATTTCCCCCCTAGTATTTCGTCTGTCGCTTGAACTATGGCTTTACTTATATCTAAGGGTATACAACTCAACTCACCATTAACTATTGCAGTTGCTTTCTTAATGTACAAACAGGCATCTACATAGCTGGCTAGTGGCTTGATTCCACTTATGGGGAAGTTCTCCAGGGCGCGTTGGGTTTGAATCCCATAATATACGTTATTGGGAATTTGGCGATCGCCCATGGAATCCCGTTCAATGCGAAAATCTATATTACTCATAATTACTCACATAGTTAATGATAGTTTATTGGAGATTAGGTGGGTGGGTGGAATTAAATATAAGATGAACGTAGGTTGGGTTGAAATATGAAACCCAACACCCCCATGGGTCTCGTTACTCGACCCATCCTACAAATAATTGTGCCTCCCTACTTACGCCAAAATATAAATTATCCCATAAGTGATACTATAGTAGTGTTAGGATCCTCCTTTTCCATTTGTTCACTGTGAAACATACCTGAATACCCGCTAATAAATTGTCTAACACACTACTAATCGCTGGAACTGATACAGGTGCTGGCAAGACCATATTAACCTGTTCTATAGCGGCTTACTGGCTAAAGTACCTTCCCCAAAGTCGCTTGGGAATCATGAAACCTTTACAGTCTGGTGTAGGTGATAAAGAAACCTACCAGTCTCTTTTTAGTTTGGATCAGTCCGAGGAAGAAATCACCCCTTTGTATTTTCAAGCACCGTTGGCACCCCCAATTGCTGCGGCCAAGGAAAATCGGACTATTGATTTGGGTCTGGTTTGGCGAACTTTTCTCAAATTACAAAGGGAAAGGGATTTTTTACTGGTGGAGTCCCTCGGGGGTTTAGGTTCACCCGTAACGGATGAATTGACCGTGGCCGATTTGGCGGGAGAATGGCGTTTACCAACGGTTCTAGTTGTCCCTGTTAGATTAGGTGCGATCGCTCAATCCGTAGCTAATGCGGCTTTGGCTAGACAAGCCAAAATAAACTTATTGGGGATTGTTTTGAACTGTAACCAACCTCGTTCGGAAGAAGAAATAGGCGATTTAACGCCAACCTATTTAATTGAGTCTTTAACTAACTTTCCGGTTTTAGGTTGTTTACCATACCTAGAGGAAGTTAATGACTTAGAAACCCTGGCTGAAGTTGCATCCAAATTGACAATTCCTGTGTTGTCTGAATTACAGGTTGGCTGAGTTCGGTTTACATAGAAAATGCTTTAATAATATTTTCCGCCATATCAAAATTAGCTGTTACACTTTGCACATCATCCAACCCTTCCAGGGTGTCAATCAGTTTTAGCAGGGACTTAGCTTGGTCTATATGGGTAACTTCCACTTCAGTTTGCGGAATCCAACGTATTTCCACCTCTGTCAGTTTAAAGTCTTTAGCTTTGAGTGTTTGACTCAATTTCTCCAGGTCAGATACCTGGGTGAAAACCTCAGCTACTTGTTGGTCAATCATTTCATAGCTCTCAGCATTACCGACAAGGGATGCTTCTAATAAGTTTTCTTCATCCTCCACCCCCGTAACTATACAAACCCCCTTTTGGGAAAACATCCAACTGACACAACCGGTTTCTCCCAAATTTCCGCCATTTTTACTGAAAGCAACCCGTAAATCCGCTGCAGTTCGATTGCGGTTATCTGTTAATGCTTCCACTAGTATAGCTACCCCACCTGGTCCATAACCTTCGTAGCGAATCTCTTCTAAACTATGACTATCACTACCTAAAGTACCCGCACCTTTAGCGATCGCCCTTTCAATATTATCATTGGGGATACCTGCTGCTTTAGCTTTGTCAATAGCTGTTCGCAGTTGGAAATTTCCTGTAGGGTCTGGTATACCATTTTTAGCAGCAATAATAATTGCCCGGGAAAGTTGAGTGAAAACACTGCCTTTTTTGGCATCTACTACCGCTTTTTGACGTTTAATATTTGCCCATTTACTATGTCCTGCCATAACCAGTACCAACAACACTAATTAAGACTAAACTAATACTAAACGGTTATTTCTCCGTTAGTTTGACTAAACCAACACCACCAAAATATAAAGCCAGGACTGCTCCTGCTAATAGACTTTGGGTGAGGGGATCGGTGGAGGGTGTTAACACTGCTCCTAAAATCATAGATAACATAATCACCAGTCTCCAACCATTGAGCATTTGCTGTGACGAAACAATTCCTAACTTGCTTAGCAATAATTGAATAACTGGAATTTGAAAGGCTAAACCAGTACTAAATAATAGCAACAGAATAAATTCAAAATATTTTTCAATTGACCATAGCTGTTCTACTACGTCAGCTCCATACTTAACAAAAAATTGTAAAGCGGCAGGAATAAGTAATAAATAGGCAAATACTAATCCACCTAAAAACAATATACTAGAGCCAAAAACTATGGGAGCTAATAGTCGGCGTTCACGACGAGTTAAACCGGGTAAGACAAATTGAATAATCTGATAAAGAATTACGGGACTGGATAGAACTAACCCGCTATAACCAGCAACCTTGAGGGAGACGAAAAAATACTCTCCCGGTGCTAATTGCAAAAATTTAATCCCTTGAGCTGGTATTTCCAGTAGTCGCACCAGGGGTTTGACCACTAAAAAACAACTCACAATACCTACCACTACAGCAATTAAAGAATAGAAAATGCGCTGTCGCAGTTCTTCCAGATGGTCAAAAAACGGCATTTCTACTTCGTCTGGGAGTTCATCTAGGGGATCCACGGGTAAATTACTGGTGTCCTCAGCAAAATCTATGGTTTCTGTCTCTGTTTCTGGTAAAGGTGTCATGAGTTGGGTTGGCAACATTCCTTAACTATTTTACATTTTATCTTTTTACCGTTGGTTAATTTCCAGATTTGGCGTATTTACTAACTAGCGCTGAAATCTCTGGGTTATATAACCGTAGGTAATTCCAATAATTCCCCAACACCTGACGCACATAATTTCTGGTTTCCCCAAAGGGTATTTCTTCCACAAATTCGTCGGGATCCTGTTTGGGTATGGTTCGTAACCACTTGGCAACGTTGCCAGGGCCTGCATTATAACTGGCGATCGCCAACATGGAATTATTATTATATTCCTGGTGGGTATGATCCAAATACCAAGTTCCCAACATGATATTATCATTGGGGTTTTCCAGGTTAATAGTTTTCATATCCACACCAATTTGTGGTGCTATCCATTTAGCTGTATTTGGCATCACTTGCATTAAACCCACAGCACCAGCTACTGATTTAATTTTAGGTTGGAACATTGATTCCTGTCTCATTAAACCTATCACCAGCAGGGGATTTACCTGACGAGCTGAAGCCCACTTTTGTATTGGTTCTAAGTACAATAGGGGATATCGTGCTTGCCAATAGGTAATTTGTCGACTTAAAACAGCATATTCAGCTCTCTCCTCCGGGGTTTCCCTATCTTCCAACTGAGATATTTTAGCAATACCAATGAGGTTATCACCCTTTACTAACCGCATCAACCCTTCCGTGAACTGTTCTTTTATCGTGGGCTGATTGTTATTTTTAAATCCCGTCTCCCACTCATACCAGGCATCCCGGTCTTGTGCCATTAAATACAGTTCTTTGAAGGTATCCGTACCAGCAGGGGGTAAAGGACGTTGGGGTGAGGTAATTTGGGGGTTGAGTAGGCGCAGATTATTAAAATCACCCACGTCCCATCCCAGGATTCTAGCGGAGCGCCAAGCATAATAAGATTGTGGAAAATTAGCCAGTACGTACTCATAAGACTTACGAGCTTCCTCGTTTTTACCCAGTAGACTTGCCCACTTACCTACCCAAAAACTAGCTCTTGGTGCTAAAATGCTCTCAGGGTTCTGAGTAGGAATTGGTTGTGCCCACTCCCATGCACCAATATAATCACGGTTTTTAGCCTTAGCCAGAGCATTTTGCCAACGGTATTCTGTGGCAGCATCAGAGCTGCTATATTTACTTAGGAGTAATTTCCAGGTTTCACTAGCTGACTGATTATCTTTGAGACTGGTCAGCAATTTAGCCTTTTGTGCTAATGCTTGTGGTGCTTGAGAAGGAAATTGAGCAATTATTTGGTCAAGATAAGCTATGGCATCCTTCCCAGGGGCCATTTCTGCCAGTCTTAACAGAGCTGTTCCTGTTTCTTTCTCTTTAGGAAACAACTTGACTTGTTGTTTATAAATTACAATTGCCAATTCCCGTTTCTTGTCTAACTGTAAACCTCGAGCAGTGCGATATAGGTTTTTAGCTGTTTGAGGAGCATTTTTATAGGCACTACTGGCTTTAATAAACTCATTATTATCCCAATATGCTGCACCAATTACTTCCCAATCTGCTGGAGTGAGCAAAGACTGTTGAACCAAGTTATCTAAAAAACCTACGGTTCCTGGTTCATTTGTGGCATACTTAGCCAAGATTAATTGTAATTTGGGTTGATTGGGGTTTTCTCGCAGACGATTGCGGATAATTTCCCAAGTGAGAGGGTGGGAGGGAAATTGGGCGATCGCCCGTTCCTGTAGTTTTGGTTGTCCAATGAGATACATGGCTTTCACCGCTGCGGGACTTTTTGGATAATCCCTTAATACCCTTTGACGCAGGTCAGAAGCTAACCCTTTTTCCCCCAACATATCTTGAGCTTGGGCTTGTTTCAATAAAATATAAGATGCCAAAACTGGATAATCTTTTTCCAAACCCACCAATAATTCCAACGCTGGTTTACCTTGATTCGTTTGAATATAATCACTAGCCAAGACATAGCGGGCCCTTTCTCGATCTGGAGAGTCTCCTTTTTCAGCAATTTCCCTGAGCTTACTAGATCTTTCTGGTAAAGATTGAGCTACAGTCATGCCAACAGTTGAAGGAGATTGGTCCATTTGAATTGACTGATTTGCTTCTACCTGACTGGGGTCAAACCATTTGCTCAAGGTTTTTTGCGCCTGGGGAAATGAGAACCCCACACCTAAGAGAAAGGCGCCGAGCCCCGCTCCTGTAATCAAATAGACTTGCTTGTTTTGTAGTTTTTTTAACATGGATACTTACTTCTAGCCTAGCCAACGGTTTTGTGCCAATCTAGCACTAGCTCAAAAACTTTGGGAATCAATCTGCCATTTCATAGGATATTCGGGAACATAACCTTATGGTAACAACTTAAAAGAATCACAAAAACCCTGCATACTTCTAGTCAAAAACCTTTGTCTTTTTTGAGTGGTTTCCGCAGTAATCTGATAAAATCTGTTGTCAATTAAAAATACTCTCTGCTTGACAACTTTCCCGGCAGGAGTAGTATAATTTACTTCTATACCCACGTTATCACCCAAGGTCTTTTTTTCCTCACTGACAATAGTTCCCCGAACTCTCTCTAATGCTGTACTTTTGCCCTGCTCTATAGCTTGTTCCACCAGATTTCTACTTCGTAACAATTGAATGTATTGTGCTGGATAATCAATGTAGGCAACCGTATATTTTGCCTCCTCCTGGGGACGATTTACGGTAAATAGATTTACCTGTAGTTCCCCATTATCACTGGTCATCTTTTGCTGGCTAAGCCTTGGTGTACCCGGAAACAACACGCTAAATTTTCCTTCCTGGGAGGAAAACCGCTGCCATATGGATTTTACTTGTGCTAATTGGCTAATAGTTGGAGTTTGACCAGTTGTGTAGTGATTATGTATAAACAAACTAACTAAGGGAAGTGAAATAACCGATACAAGCGATATCAATTTAGTAGTTTTTGTAATCATAGTAAGTAGGGAGGCACAATTATTTGTAGGATGGGTCGAGTAACGAGACCCGTGGTGTTGGGTTTCATACTTCAACCCAACCTACGTTGGTCTTATATTTAATTCCACTCACCCACTTAATCATAACTGGTTATTTAGTCCATGGAAGTTGGTATTTAGCGATAATTGAGCTAATTGGGGGGTTCTACCCTGGAAACCAATCATTAATTTTAGGGCAAAAACCTTTAATATGGGTATCCTCTGCATTAACCATAAACCTAGACGACGAATAATGACCATAGGTAAGATGTTATTGGAGAATATACGGTCTAATAGGTCTGTAAACCCTAAAATCGCCAAATTTTCATTTTTGCGCCAGCGTTCATACTGCTGCAGAATCTGGATGTTACCAATATCTTTTCCTTGCTGGTGAGCTGTTTGAATAACTTCAGCTAAAGCAGCAGCATCCCGGATACCTAAATTTAAACCCTGTCCACCCACGGGATGACAGTTATGAGCTGCATCACCCACCAAAGCCAACCGGGGGAGAACATAGCGATCGCTTTGCATTAACTGTACCTGAAAAACAAACCGCTCTCCCAGCAATTCTAATTTACCCATCTGGTGACCATAGCGACGAGTCAATTCTGCCAAAAATTCCTCATCACTTAAAGTGCACAGGGTCTTAGCTTCTTCATGGGGAGCAGTCCACACAATACGACACCTATTACCAGTTAGGGGTAAAATGGCAAAGGGCCCACTTTGCCAAAACTTTTCATAAGCGGTGTAGTTGTGGGACTTCTCAGGTCTGACAAAAGCGACTATACAAGACTGCCAATATTTCCAACCCTTCGTTTTAATTCCTGCAGCTTGACGAAGAGGGGACTTAGAACCATCAGCAGCTACCATTAATTTAGTGCGAAACACTTGATCTGCACCATTTATTTGAATATTTACAGTTACTATATCCCCACTAGTTTTAGTGCTAACCACAGTAGCAGGACACAAATAAGTCACATTGGCACAAGTTCTGACAAATTCCTGGAGGGGTTCCAACAGGGCAAAATGCTCTGCCACATAACCCAGTTCCGGTGTTTCTCCCCCCAAATCGGATGTTTGAAATTTGACTACATTTGGATATTCAGCATCCGATAGAAACACTTGTCTATACTTGGCAATGTGAGGGAGAATTTTTCCCCAAATACCAATACCCTGAAAAATACGTGCTGATAACATGTGTATAGCATAGGCTTGTCCCTTAGCTACCGCTGTGGATGTCACCTGAGCTTCCACCAAAAGAACAGTTAAGCCTGAATCCTTCAAAGCAGCAGCTAAAGTTAAACCAACAATACCACCACCCACAATCATCAAATCATAATCATGGCTTTCTGTGGTAGCTAGTCGGGAGTTAGGGGTTTGAGCAACTTCAGATGATGAAAACGACATTTTTAACCTCAGAAAACCTCTTACCTTCCATTTTTACCCAACTCTTCTTAGAGGGCAACCCAAATCACCTTGCACAGCGCTTGTATTCCAATATACTTAAAAAATTCTCAATCAAATCTTAACCAAACCTTAATCTTTTATTTAGCTTCTATTAAAAAAATCTTAATCAGTGGGCATAAAGCTAGATTTGGGACGTAACTTCGTCAAGCAAACAATGGCTAGTATAATATCCCTTAAACACGAGGTAACATGACATTAACCACTATTTTCCGTCCGGTAGTTTCTACAGCAGCACTAACAACAGTCCTAGGTTTTAGTCCATTATTAACAGCAATTGCTCAAGCTGAGACATTAAATGGTGCAGGTGCGACCTTTCCTGCTCCTTTGTATGAGCGTTATGCAAGGGAAGTGAGAAAGAAACATCCAGAATTGAAAGTTAATTACCAAGCGATTGGTAGTGGTGGTGGTATTCGTCAAACTATTGCGGGCACAGTAGATTTTGGTGCCAGCGATGCAGCTATGAAAGATGACGAAATAGCTAAAGTTAAAAACGGTGTAATTTTAGTACCAACAGCTGGTGGTGCGGTTTCCGTGGTTTATAACCTACCAGGAGTCAATAGACTAAGACTGTCTCGTAAAACCTTACCTGACATCTTTTCTGGTAAAATTACTAATTGGGATGATCAGCAAATTAAAGCAGATAACCCTGGTGTTAACCTACCAAATCAACCAATCAGATTTGCAGTTCGTGCGGATGGTAGCGGTACAACCTTTATCTTCACCAATCATCTCAGTTCTATAAATCCTTATTTCAAGGGTAGAATAGGAGCTAATACCGCACCAAAATGGACTCTACCCAACGTTTTGAAAGGAAAAGGAAATCCTGGTGTAGCTGCTTTAGTAGCTCGTACTCCTGGGTCTATTGGTTATGTAGAATATGACTATGCTACCAAAAACAACCTCAGATCTGCAGAAATACAGAACAGGAAAGGAGAATTTGTCGCTCCTTCTTTAGCAGCTTCTAATGCAGCTCTATCAACCGTGACCTTTCCTGCAAACTATCGCGTATTTGTTGGTGATCCAGCCCAGGGTTATCCCATTGTTGGTTTAACCTGGATGATGATTTATCAAAAGTACTCTAATCCTTCTAAAGCTGATGCTATCAAAAAGTGGATTAACTGGGTACTTAAAGATGGTCAACAGTTTAATGACGACCTAAATTACACAAAAATACCTCAGGACGTGGTTAATCGGGTTTTACAAACTGTGAATAGCACTGTTAAGTAAGGCTTTTTTAAAAAATGGGGGAAAGGTGGTTTGGCTTTTAACGAGCCCCATCCCCCTTTAGTCAGTCTATATCAACTCGAGCAGTCACTCAAATTTTTGTTCTTTTTTTAATATGATTTCCCACCATGAATGAATCATTTCCACCAAGTGAAGACCACTCCCGCGCCTATGTGAGTGGTGATCAAAATTTAGACCTACAGGTAAGTGGTGGATTAAATTTCCGCCTTGATCAGGGATTCACATTTTTAGTTTATTTCTTTGCTGCGGTCACTGTGACAATATTAATTGTCATGACTTTAGTCATCTTCAAAGAAGCTCAACCCGCTGTTCTCCAATTTGGTTTAGGATTTCTCTGGGACCAAGATTGGGATACAGGTAATCAGTTATTTGGAGCGTTAACTTATATTTATGGAACTTTGGTCAGCAGTGCGATCGCTATTTTGTTAACTGTACCTGTGGGTATATCTGTGGCCTTGGTTACGAGTGAGGACTTTTTGCCCTTACCAGTTAGAAACACCATTGCTTTTGTGGTAGAACTAATTGCAGCTATTCCCAGTGTAATTATTGGTTTATGGGGAATATTTGTATTTATCCCTGTAATAGAGCCTTTACAAAAGGGGATTAGTAACTTTCTCCGATTTATACCTTTATTTAACACTCAGGATCCAGCAGGTAATAATATGTTGACCGCTGGAATTATCTTGTCTATTATGATTTTACCCACGATGGCTGCCATTTCTCGTGATGTGTTAATGGTAGTTCCCCGGGAATTAAGAACCGCATCCATGGCTTTAGGTGGAACACGCTGGGAAACCATATTTCGAGTGTTATTACCTGCGGGATTTTCAGGTATGGTAAGTGCGGCCATGTTGGCTTTAGGACGTGCTTTGGGTGAGACCATGGCAGTAACTATGGTAATTGGTAACTCAGCCCAAATTAGTCTTTCTTTGCTTGATCCAGCCTATACAATTCCCGCTGTTATAGCTAATGAATTTGCCGAAGCGGAGCCGGGATTACATATTGGTGCATTAAGTTATTTAGGACTAATTTTGTTTGTATTAACTCTAGCTGTGAATATTGCTGCTGTACTATTAGTTCAGTGGGTTGGCAAAAAGAACTCTTAGTGGTATGCCAATAGAAATTCTGATTTAGTTTGCGCCGAAAATTGCCCACATAAAATTACCCATCACAAATCACTCAGTTTACCTACCATTTACCTATATGAATTCCGGAACAGATGAATCTTTTGCTAGGGAATTATTAGATCCCCTACCACCTAATAGACTGTTATTTAGTTATTTGATGAATGGTTTATCCTTCATATTAAGTCTGTTGGCATTTTTACCATTAGGATCAATTATATGGGAAATTATATCCCGGGGAAGTTCTAGTCTAAAACTAGAAATGTTCTATCTCCCCCTAATTGATAATGGCTTTGCCAATGCTATTCTGGGTACTCTACTTATGGTTAGTATTGCTACTCTACTCAGCGTACCTGTGGGAGTCATAACCGGCATATTTTTGGCAGAATTTGCCAAGAACAGCCAAATCAATAAATTGGTGCGATTCCTCACTTCTATACTCACCGGTGTACCCTCCATTGTAGTGGGCATGTTTGCCTATGGTGTAGTTGTACTAACCACTAAAGAGTTTAGTGCTTTAGCGGGGGGATTTGCTCTTTCCGTAATCATGTTACCCGTCATTACCCTGACCACAGAGGAAGCACTCAAGCTAGTTCCAGTGCATCAGAGACTAGCTTCTGCAGCTTTAGGAGGAACAAAACTGCAAACCACATTTAGAATAGTAGTAAAATCAGCTATACCTGGGATTACCACTGGTGTATCCCTGGCGATCGCTCGTGCAGCTGGTGAAACTGCGCCATTGATTTTTACAGCGCTATTTAGTCAAAACTGGTCAGATGGTCTAATCAGTCCCACAGCGTCCTTACCAGTATTAATTTTTAATTTGTACAATAGTCCCGATCCTAAAGTTAATCAATTGGTTTGGACTACCTCTATAATACTACTGAGTTTAGTTTTATTTTTTAGTTTGCTCTCTCGTTTTTTAGGTCGCAAGAGTAAATTGCGTTAGTGAAGTTTGTGAGTGATTTGGAAAGGTCTGTGAGATATCTAATGATTGTAAGGCGTGTCCTGGTTCGCGAAAACAAAGAATTCAGTATGGGAGATAATCTAAAATGACTAATCTGACTCCAGCTATCAAGATTAAAAACCTCAGTTTTTACTACGGTAACTACAAAGCTATCGAGAACATATCCTTAGATATTTACAAGAATCGAGTTACCGCACTAATAGGTCCTAGTGGTTGTGGCAAATCCACATTTATCAAAGCCCTAAATCGCATTAGTGAATTAGAAGGTAAAGTCAAGGTGGATGGGAGCGTAGAATTTTTTGGGCAGAGTATTTACGATTCCCGGATTAACATTAATCGGTTGAGAAGGGAAATCGGCATGGTATTTCAAAAGCCAAACCCTTTTCCCATGAGCATTTACGAGAATGTTGCTTACGGGGTAAGAATTTCTGGTGGGGCTCCAAAATTTCAATTAGATGACATTGTGGAGTCTGCTCTCAAAGGTGCTGCTTTGTGGAATGAGGTAAAAGATAAACTGAACTCATCTGCTTTAGGACTTTCTGGTGGACAGCAGCAAAGACTCTGTATTGCTCGTGCTTTAGCAGTAAAACCCAAAGTCTTATTAATGGATGAACCCTGTTCAGCATTAGATCCCATTGCTACCCTAAAAGTAGAGGAACTAATCCACAGTTTGCGATCAGAACTAACCATAGCTATTGTTACCCACAATATGCAACAGGCGACACGGGTTGCTGACTTTACAGCTTTCTTCAGTACAGATGAAAGTCGTATTGGACAAATGGTAGAATTTGGTGCTACAACCCAAATATTTGGCAGTCCCCTAGACGAGCGTACCCGCGATTATGTTGCGGGGCGATTTGGTTGATGCTTTGACCTGTTGGATGTATTGAACTACTCACAGGGAAACCAACTGTCGGTAGTTCAATTAACTGCGGAATCTAACATAACAATTGTGCCATCGGTAGCATCCATTTCCACCTCGATACCAATGGGCAAAGTGACAATATTTTCCAGATGTCCAATTTGCAATCCCATACAAGCGGGGACTGCCAAAGATTGAATGTGGTCGCGGACAACTTCTTCTAGGGTTAGGGAACCATATCCTCCATCTGGTGCACAATTAGTACACTGACCAAAAATAAACCCCCGTAAATTTTGTAAAATTCCTGCCAATTTCAGATGTGTTAACATTCTGTCTATACGGTAAATACTCTCTCCCACATCCTCCACAAATAAAATCGCCCCCGCAAAATTCGGCAAATAAGCGGATCCTACCATGGCTGAAATCACTGAAAGATTGCCTCCTATTAATCGCCCCCGTGCTTTTCCATGGGTAATGGTTTGAATGCGGTTTTTTACCCTCATCAACCTTCCCCTATCGTCTGGGTCTGCTTCATTGGCAAAATTAAGCTTTTCCCCGGCGAATAGAACCCGTCGAAACCAATTTACCTGTTCAGCACGCCAGGATGTTAAACCATTGGGACCATGGAAGGTGATTAAGCCAGTTTTAGCATAAATTGCTAAATTTAATGCCGTTAAGTCGCTAAAACCCACTAACACTTTGGCATTTTTCCTGATTACTTGATAGTCTAAATAGGGCAAAATCCTGGCACAACCCCAACCTCCACGCATTGGCAATAACATGGAGATTGTACTATCGGCAAAAAACTGATTGATATCAGCTGCTCTCTGGACATCTGTTCCCCCCAAATAGCCATAGCGTGCCAAAAGATGAGGAGCAAGATAGGGAATCATTCCCAACGCTTTAACAGCATCCTGGACGATTTCCACCTCCTCTGGTAAAAAGGTTGCACCAGCAGGACTAATTAGACCAACGCCATTACCAGTTTTTAGTCTTCGTGGTTTGATGGTACTATTAGTAGTGGTTCCCAGGGTAGGGAAGCTGTAACCCAGTGGCGACAAGGATGCTAGACTGGCCAGCGAAACGGTGAGGAACTGACGACGGTTCAATTTCATTGTTGACACCTATATTAACTAAATGATCGCCCCAAAATGCCGAATATAAGGTATTAAGTTAACAACCTGACATAATCCAAAGTTTAATATTTGTCCTTGATCCCCAATGGCTTTCAGCTAAAACAAGTATGTGGTTACTTCACCAATCATATAGAAATATAACAAGAATATAAAAATATAATAAAAATTATTTTTCAGTAAAAATAGCTAAAACCCCCAACACATAATAACTCCTCGGCTTTTTGGTCTATTTCTCTTGGGATCACAATATTAAATACCACTGGAAATAGTTATCAACCACCGTCAAGAGTAACGATTATGAAACCAATCAACCCGTTAGCATCAGCTTGTAGGTACTGTCGCCATTATCAACCGGAAGGACGTAGAGGTGGTGTTTGTAGTCAGTTAAGCGCACCCGTACAAGGTTGTTGGAAGGCCTGCTCTTTAGCTGTTCCCGCTTTCGCACCTACATGGGAGTCTTTGGAGGAAAGTTGGAATTTACCACTGACTAAACCAATGTTACCAATTTTATCCGTTCCCGGTCATCTAGATACTAGGACTGAGAATCTCCCAGTTCCAGAAGTTCAAGAAATTACAAGCATTGAGGAAACTGCTTTTTCCACTCTCCCCGGTTCTCGCTAGGGTAACCAAGGGAAATCCCGAAAATTTGGGGGGCGTTTTTGCAAAAATGCCTGTTTACCCTCTGCTGCTTCTGTGGTCATATAATAAAGTAAAGTGGCGTTACCAGCAAGCTCTTGTATTCCAGCTTGTCCATCGCAGTCTGCGTTAAATGCCGCTTTTAGACAACGTATGGCAATAGGACTTTTGTCTAGAATTTCTTTAGCCCAGTTTATTCCCTCCATTTCTAGATCCTGAACCGGAACAATGGTATTAATTAAACCCATTTCTAAGGCTTGTTGTGCATTGTATTGACGACAGAGGAACCAAATTTCCCGAGCTTTTTTCTGTCCAACTATTCGCGCTAGGTAACTAGCACCAAAACCACCATCAAAGCTACCTACTTTCGGTCCTGTTTGCCCAAAAATCGCATTATCTGCTGCTATGGTTAGATCGCACACTAGATGCAGAACATGACCTCCACCAATAGCATATCCCGCTACTAAAGCAATCACTACTTTAGGTAGAGAACGAATCAGACGTTGTAGATCTAACACGTTTAGGCGCGGAATTCCAGTGTGGTCAACATAACCGCCTTCTCCCCTCACGCTTTGGTCTCCCCCGGAACAGAAAGCATATTTACCATCGGTATGAGGTCCTGCACCTGTTAGCAGCACTACGCCAATATTTGTATCCTCACGAGCATCACAAAAAGCTTCATATATTTCAAATATTGTTTCTGGACGAAATGCATTGCGCTTATGGGGGCGATTGATGGTTATCTTAGCAATACCATCTATTTTTTCATAGAGTATGTCCTCGTAATGTTTAACGGTTTTCCAGTCGGGTTTCATATGGCTCATCATATTAGGGTGAAAACATTAGTTGACTTTTATTCTGTAACAAAACAGACGGATTTGTATCCGTCTGCAAACAAAAATTAAAAAACATTTAAATCAGTTGATGTTGAACGCCTTTAGGGTAAAAATTTTCTCGATAATGTCTTCTACGACCTTATCAGGTGTGGAAGCACCAGAAGTCACGCCAACAATTGTTTCCCCTATAGGTAGCCAGTTTTTTGTGGTTGCTATTTCTCCGTTTAATTGCCGATGTTCAATTGCATTACTAGGTTTAATTCTCTCCACACTGTCAATGTGATAGGAAGGAATATTTCTGTTAATAGCTATTTGTTGTAATTGGGTAGTATTTGATGAATTAAACCCGCCAATTACTATTATCAGGTCTAATTCATGTTCAACTAGTTCTAACATGGCATCTTGTCTTTCTTGGGTAGCATCACAGATGGTGTTAAAACTTTGAAAATGATCGTTCAGTGCTAAGGTGCCATATTTTTGCATCATGGTCTTTTCAAATATTTTGCCAATTTGCTCTGTTTCTCCTTTGAGCATGGTTGTTTGGTTGGCAATCCCTACTTTCTCTAAGTCTTTATCTGGGTCAAAACCCGCTGAATAGGCTTTGGCAAACCTGGTTAAAAATTCCTCCCGGTTACCACCATGGAGGATATAGTTGCTTACATACTCGGCTTCTTGTAAATTTAATACAATTAGGTATTTGCCAGCGAAGGAACTAGTCGCTACTGTTTCCTCGTGCTTGTACTTGCCATGAATGATTGAGGTAAATTCACCTTTTTTGTGCTTTTCCACTGTGTTCCACACTTTAGAAACCCATGGACAAGTTGTATCCACAATTTGACAACCTTTGTCATGTAAGATTTGCATTTCTTGTACACTAGCACCGAAGGCGGGTAAAATAACTACATCCCCTTGTTCAACTACTGAAAAATCTTTTTTATTAGTAGTTACGGGGATAAATCCCACTCCCATTTCTTGCATACGTTGATTAACCGAGGGATTGTGAATTATTTCATTGGTGATCCAAATCCTTTCTGTGGGAAAGTGTTGACGAGTTTCGTATGCCATCGCTACTGCGCGCTCCACACCCCAACAGAATCCAAAGGCTTGAGCTAGTCGGATAGTAGTGTTGCCTTTTTTAATCGTGTAGTTACTATTGCGTATTTCTTGAATTAGGCTACTTTCATACTCACATTGTAATTGGGTGGATACTTCTTCCTTGTGTCCAAATCCTTTCCGATTATAGTTTTCTGAGTGTTGTAGTGTACGCTTAAAAGTTTTGGTATCCATTTTCTACTGTCTACTAAAATTAATACTTCTTATTCTCTTATAATTTTCCATGATTTTTCAATTTATAGCTTTGAGCAAAACGCTTAGTAAAGAGTTAACTTATGAAAATGAGGGCTAGGTGGGCCGATCCCCTTTGCCCTCTTTCACTACTCTAAAATGTTAATGCGATCGCCGAACTCAGAGTTATAACCTTCTTCTCCGTGTTCGTTAACATCTAGACCCTGTTGCTCCGCTTCCTCTTGCACCCGCAGTCCTACAGTGGCTGAAATGAATTTCAAAATCAGATATGTTCCCACAGCTGATATAACATAAGCTATGGCGATCGCCCCTAATTCGACGAATAATTCCCCAAAATTCCCACGTAGTAATCCGTCCTTTCCTCCTGAATTAACCTCAGTAGTGGCAAATATAGCGGTTAAAATTGCTCCTAGTGTTCCTCCCACACCATGTACGGGATAGGTATCTAAAGCATCATCTACATTTAGTTTATGCTTTAAACTAACTGCATAGAAGCACACAAAGGAAGTAATGAAACCAATTAATATTGCCGCGAGTGGAGTGACAAATCCTGCAGCGGGGGTGATACCTACTAGACCTGCTACTGCACCCGTAGCTGCTCCTACAGCAGTGGGTTTCCCTCTTAGACTAGTTTCCAAGATTAACCACATTAATGCTCCTGCGGCGGCAGATGTATTAGTTGCAACAAATGCTACTGTAGCAATAGTGCCAGCAGATAGGGCACTACCAGCATTAAAACCAAACCAGCCAAACCATAACAGACCTGCACCTAATAAAATAAAGGGGACATTATGAGGTGGTGCGAGACGATCGGGATGGTTTTTGCGAGGACCAAGTACAATTGCTGCTACAAGAGCAGACACGCCAGAACTAATATGTACTACAGTCCCACCAGCAAAGTCTAAGGCACCTAAACCACCATATAGACCTAGAAATCCACCCTTAGCCCATACCGCATGAGCTAAAGGTGTGTAAATAAAGGTCGACCACAGCAGCACAAATAGACAGTAGGCGCGAAAACTCATCCGCTCCGCGATCGCTCCAGAAATTAAAGCTGGAGTGATAATTGCAAACATGGCTTGATAGATCATGTATGCTTGATGGGGTATTGTTGATGCGTAAGAAACTACTTCCTGCGGTGCTGAACCTGCTAGATATCCTGTTGTTTCCAAACCCACACCATTTAAACCAAACCACTGTAAACCCCCAATAAATGGCAACCCAGGAGCAAAGGATAAACTATAGCCCCATAGTACCCAGGTTACCCCCACAATTGCCATCAACACAAAACTCATCATTAAGGTGTTGAGGATGTTGCGTGATCGCACAAATCCACCATAAAAGAAGGCCAACCCCGGTGTCATCAATAGCACCAAAGCGGAAGAAATCAGGACAAATGTTGTGTCTCCTGTATCAGGAGGTGGGGCACTTTTTGCCGTTTCAGCCAAAGCACCACTTACCAGTGGCACTGTCGTGAAAAGTACTGTCAAACCCCCGATGATCAAAAATTTTTTCCGCACTTGTTTTTGTTCCTATGTAGTCAATTGTCTTGTACTACTTGTCAGTACATAGCATCAGATTTTAAACTTGTACAGATTCAGAAGTTACCTAGATTAAGCATACTAGAAACTTAACAAAGAAATTATTTTTATAATAGTTAGTTAGACTACAAATTATTGATTTTCTTATGTACTTTTTGAATATATATGACTACCCTGCAACTAAGGTGAGAAGCTGCAGTTTAAATCTTCAATAACCGCCCTAGCGGACAAATAGCGATCGCCAAAATTATAACAAACCATTTTGTCTAAAATACTTGCCAACTGATCACTAACTATACCAAGGTGTCGCCAAACCACATTGCCAGTTTGGGGATCTAATGGCAATTCTTGGGGAAAATTTCCAGTAATAGCTTGAATCCCAATCATACCCAAAGCATAAATATCACTAGATAAACGGGGATGACCAGCCAATTGCTCAGGTGGTGAATACCCCCTTGTACCTATGGAAACCGTAGCTGACTCAGTGCCAGGATTAATTTGAGGTTGAATTAATTTCACTGCGCCAAAATCTATTAAACACAGACGATTATCTTGATGGCGTCGCATAATATTGCTAGGTTTAATATCCCGGTGAATTATATGGTGTTGATGTATAAAAGATAAAATCTCTAAGATTTCTAGTAACATAGCAATAACAAAACTCTGGCTTTTAGCACCCGTTACTGGAGGTAACTCTTGACTTAAAGTATGACCTACTATATACTCTTGAACTAGATAAAACTCCTGTCTATCCTCAAAATAACCCAACAGTTGGGGAATTTGCGGGTGTTGACCTACAATGGCTAAAATTTCCGCTTCAGTGTTAAATAGTCTACGAGCAACCTGCAAAAACTTGTCATCTCTCCGGGCTGGCATTAATTGCTTAATCACACAGGTATGATGCTGATCCTTGTTTTGGTTTTGAGTATCTTCTACTAAATAAGTCCTGCCAAAACCTCCTGAAGCCAGATTTCTCATGATCTGATAGCGTCCAGCTAAAAGTAAATCCGTATCTCCAGATGTAACCGCATCAACAAAATCAAACTGGTCAACGTGGGTGGGAAGTTGGGTTTTTTGCTCCCATAGCAAACTCATTTCCTCAATTGCTTGCTGTTGTTTTTGCACCTGGTCCAGAATTATCTGGTTCTGTTTTTGTACTTGATAATTAGTATAACTAATTACAACAATACTACTAATGATCAAACATAGGACTGGTCGAATAAAGGGTATCCATATAGCTTGCCAAGACAAAATAGTTACAATAGCTAAACTGAACCCAATGACCATAATTAGTGCTATTGTTATGGGGATAGGATGATGCCATTTTCTGGTCAAAATTGCACCAATAACTGCATAACTCCAAATCCATAACCATTCTAACCAGTCTGACCAATAATTAATTACAGCTCTACCATCCAGTGCTGTACTAATGATTTGACTGGCCACCTGGGCATGGATCATCATACGGGACAGTCTGGGGCTTTGATCAGATAAACTGCTATAGGGTGTATAGTATCCCGGATGTACGCTATTAGCAGTAGCACCTATAATTACTAGGCGATCTTTTATCCAACTTGGTTTAATTTTACCTTTCAGTACTTGTGTGAGTGTAACCTGTTGGGCTAGATCCTGGGGACGACGATAGTTTAATAAAATTTGATAGCCATTTGTATCTACATGTTGATAACCTCCCGCATTTTTATCTAAGCGGTGAAATACGGCTTTACCTATTTGCAATTCTTGATTTTGACCGAAGGTGTATCCTATACCCTGCCGATCTAAATATGTAATAGCTAATAAGGTGCCAAAGGAAAATTCCGTTTGGCATTTTTCGTCTTTCTCCGTGGGTTCAGCAAATAATAAACCCCGACGAATCACCTGATCCACTTGATTATCACTAACCACATCATCAAACCCGATATTATCTATGGGAATGTTACCAGGAGGAGGAACTTCTGACCTCCCAATATTACTTAATAGACAAGTTGCAATTACCTGACCTGATCCTGCTACATTGTTACCTAAATCTTTATATTTTTGTTGAGGACGATAAATATTTAACCCTACTACTCTTGGTTGATAAGATGCCAATTTTTTCATTAGTTGATTTACAGTTTGATCTGATAGAGGCCATTTTTCCCTTTTTATATCTTCCTCTGTAATTGTCACTAATAAAAGTCTTCGATCTATGGGTTCTCGATGGCGGAGTCGCAACATTCGGTCATAAATACCTAACTCCATACTTTGCAACCATTTCATCTCGCTCACCCCCCATATCACACCTGTTACTCCCATACTGGTGGCGAGAATGACCGACCAAAAATTATGCAAGTCCCTTTTTGACCTAGCAATTAAGTTTTTCTTAATATGTCTATTCGTGTTCTTACTAGTACAGACTTTATTGGCAACAGAGGCAATACGCATTTTCCTGATCAGTTGGTCAATCATATTCAACAGGTGGTCTAAACTGTTTGCTCACCAAAGAAGTTTTTGCAATTAGTGCTGATTAGTTATTGTTAATATTTTCTTGATCTAAAAGATTGTAGTTAATTGCAGCTGGAGATACGGTTATCTCCGGTGTAGTATTGTCTATTCTCGATGTTCTTGACCAAAATTCCCCATTATAGTTATAAGGAGCTAGTATCCTATCATAGTTAGAAGCGACGGCTAAAATTGACCCTGCCAAAATGTGTATAGGTAAGGGTAGAGATAACTCTCCCAACCAGTCAAAAGCCCAGCTGAATACCTCCGCTATGGCAAATAATAATAAGAAGCATATCAACCAAACTGTCATTTTTTCTTCACTCTACTATACTGATTCAGTGTGGATAGTATTTTATCACGCCAACTGTTGAGTTGTCAACGCTATACCTACTCACAAAAAGCAAACTAACAAGCCCTAAGTTTACCTAACCAGACTTATTGCCAGTCCGCTTGTATAAGATTCCGTTGGCTGCGACTAAATATCAAACCAATCTCATGGACAGATTTTCCCGGTTCCCCACGGTATTTTTCAGCATAGTTTCGCTGGAGGATTTGGTCAAGTGCTGGATTTCCCTGGACTTGATTCCCCTCTACCACCTTGATTTCCATCACATAGATATGGGCTCCAAGCATGGTGGTTATATCCGCTTGACCATAGTTGCTAATGTCCTCCGGGATAACTCTAGCATCTAAGGAACTCAAGAAGGCGTAAATCACAGAGGCATAATATCCTTCAAAATCCGCTAGGTCATTATTAGTGAAATTCCGCCAGGGAATACCCGCAAACAATCTCTTAATTGCCATAATCATTGATTCCACATCCCCTCTATTCATAAACTCGTATAGAGAGTCTTGAATCCCACTCTTTTCGTTCACATTTTCCGTATAGGCGTTAATAAA